>CAZNRO010000001.1:0-13718 GCA_964575745.1 uncultured Caldisericota bacterium
GAACAAAACCTTGTTGCTCATGTAGAGGACATACTTTCGTATATAATACTTCTTGCCATTCTCCTTGAGTTAACTGTGGTTCTCGTAAGGTTTTCAACATTTGTCCTGATTGATACACTTATATTTATAATAGTAAGGAAGCTACTGAGACCTTCAATTTCCACCCTTGACATATTTCTCGGGGTATCAGCTGTTGTATTGTTAATCTTTGCAAGAAAGTATGGATTTTCAAAGGAAGAGAAGGAAAAGAAATTCTAATTTAGCCTCTTAGTTTTTTCCATTCCTCCAAAAGTTTTCTCTCAGTCTTTGAAAGCCTGGTAGGTATCTTTATGTTTGCTATTACATATAAATCCCCTCTTCCTCTTCTTCCAAGGAGTGGTAAACCCTCTCCCTTCAATCTTATTTTTTCTCCAAATTGTAATCCTGGTTTCACATTTATAACCTTTTCTCCCTCAAGAGTTGGTATGGTTATGCTTCCACCAAGAAGAGCTGTTATAAGAGGAATTTGAGCTTCATAAAAGAGATTCTCACCTTCTCTTTTTAAAAGTGGATGCGGTCTAACCTTTACCTCTATATAAAGATCTCCATTAAGACCATTCCTTCCCTGATTACCTTGCCCTTTAAGCCGAATTCTCATTCCATCTTCTATACCAGGTGGTATCTTTATTTTAATTCTCCTCTTCTTTCTTACCACACCACTTCCCCCACAAACTTTACATGGATGTGTGTTTATGTAGCCTTCACCATGACATCTTGGACACACAGTAACGGTAACAAACTGACCGAATATGGTTCTTTGAACTCTTTTAACCTGCCCTGTGCCACCACATTCAGGGCAGACTTCCTTTTCAAAACCAGGTTCAACACCAGTTCCACCACACCTATCACAAATTTCTTCCCTCTCAATTTCTATCTCTTTTTCAGCTCCCTTTAAAACATCTATTAAATCTATGGTTAGTCTGTAATATAAATCTCCTCCTCTTCTTACCCTTTCTTTTCTTCTTTCTCTTGTTGTACCGAAACCACCAAAGAATGTATCAAATATATCTTCAAATCCAAAATCAAAGTCCTTAAAGAAATCGCCAAAAGGGAAACCTTCCTGTTCATAGGAAAATCCGCCGGTTGGTATATCAGCGGACCCATACATATCATATTTCTTTCTCTTTTCTGGATCTGACAGAACTTCGTATGCCTCGTTTATCTCTGCCATCTTTTTGGCAGCTTCCGGGTCATCCTTGTGCAAATCAGGATGATACTTCTTTACAAGTCTTCTATAGGCTCTCTTTATTTCTTCGGGGGTGGCATTTCTATCCACCCCCAGTATCTCATAATAATCCTTCTTCATTACTTAACTTCATAGTCTCCGTCAATGGTTCCCTTATCGTCTCCTTTATCCTTTTTATCTTTATCCTCTGGAGGTTTCTGTTGTTGTGTTTGGGTCTTCTTGTATATCTCCTCTCCAATCTTTGCAAGTGCCTCATTCACCTCATCAATCTTCTTCTTTATCTCGTCCACCTTATTTTCCTTAAGGAGCTTCTCAAGTTCATCAAGCTTTCTCTCAGCATTCTCATAAACTTCTTTACTTACTTTATCTTTGTTCTCCTTAAGGGTCTTTCTTCCAGTATAAATTATCTGATCTGCAGTATTTCTTAACTCTATCTCTTCCTTTCTCTTTTTATCTTCCTCTGCAAATTTTTCTGCCTCTTTTCTCATTCTTTCTACCTCTTCTTCAGAAAGTCTTACAGCGTTCGTTACTGTTATGTGTTGACTTTTGCCAGTTCCAAGATCCTTTGCAGTTACATGGAGTATTCCATTCTCATCTATCTCATAGGTTACTTCTATCTTTGGAACACCTCTTGGAGCAGGTGGTATTCCATCAAGTATAAACCTCCCAAGAGAAACATTGTCTTTGGCAAGAGGTCTCTCCCCCTGAAGTATGTGAACTTCTACAGAGGTCTGATTGTCTGCTGCAGTCGTAAAAGTCTGAGTTTTCTTTATAGGTATAGGGGAATTTCTCTCTATCATCTTTGTGAAAACTCCTCCAAGTGTTTCAATTCCAAGAGTAAGGGGTGTAACATCTTGAAGAACTATCTCCTGTTTGACACTTCCCTCTATTATTCCTGCTTGAATGGCTGCTCCAGTAGCTACACACTCCATAGGATCAATTCCTCTCTCAGGAGGTTTACCAAAGAAGTCCTCGATAAACTTCTGAACTATTGGCATTCTTGTAGGCCCGCCTACAAGAATTATCTTGTCTATATCCTTTGGCTCAAGTTTTGCATCTTCAAGGGCACGAGTTAAAGGACCTCTGCACTTATCCACTATAGGCCTTACAAGTTCCTCAAGTAAAGCCCTTGAAACCCTCATAACAAGATGTCTCGGTTCATTTCCAATGCTTGTTATAAAAGGAAGGTTTATTTCTGTTTCAAGAACGCTGGAAAGTTCAATTTTTGCCTTCTCCACTGCTTCTCTCAACCTTGGAAGAGCTTGTTTATCCTCTCTTAAATCAACTCCTGTGTCTTTTTTAAACTGCTCAATAACATAATTCATCAATGCTTCGTCCATGTCTCTTCCGCCAAGCTGGGTATCACCTGCAGTTGATATAACCTGAAAAACTCCTTCGCCGAAATCCATTATAGTTACATCAAGGGTTCCACCGCCAAAGTCAAAAACAAGGATCTTTAATTCCTCTTCACTTTTGTTAAGTCCGTATGCAAAAGCTGCAGCGGTAGGCTCGTTTATAAGTCTTACAACCTCAAGCCCTGCAATCTTTCCTGCATTCTTTGTAGCCTGTCTCTGATTGTCATTAAAATATGCAGGAACAGTTATTACTGCTTTTTCAACCTTTTCTCCAAGAAATGCTTCTGCATCCTTTTTTATCTTTTGAAGAATAAAAGCTGATATTTGTTCAGGGGTGTATTCCTTTCCAAATATCTTCACCTTATAGTCTGTTCCCATTTTTCTCTTTATACCTGTAACTGTTCCTCCAGGATTTAGAGCCATCTGTCTCCTTGCTGGTTCTCCCACAAGGAGCTGTCCATCTTTAGTAAAGGCAACCACAGATGGAACAGTTTTTCCTCCAAGGGAAGTTCCTTCTGCAGCAGGTATTATTGTTGGTTTTCCACCAATAATTGCTGCAGCGGCAGAGTTAGATGTTCCAAGGTCTATCCCTATGATTCTTCCCATGTCAGTTCACCTCCTTTTTATATACTTTGACATAGGCTGGTCTTAAGAGTAGCTCTCCTATTTTATAACCTTTCCTTAAAACAGCACTTATCTTGCCATCCTTTTTCTCATCATTGGTTAAGTCTATGGATACAACCTGATGAATATTTGGATTAAAAGGTTCTCCTGTCTTTCCAATCTCCTCAACCCCCTCGTTTCTTAAAAAATCTATAAATTGTTTCTCTATAAGCTCAAGCCCTTTTCTTATTTTCTCATCTTTAAAATTTATCTTTGCTCCTTCAAAGCTATCAAGTATATTAAGAAGAGAGGATATTATCTCACCTCTCTGAGTTAGTCTTCTCTTTTCATCCTCTCTTTCGATTTTTCTCTGGAAATGCTGAAAATCCCTTCTTTCTTTCTTTATAAGAAAAGAGAGAGCCTTAATCTCTTCTTTAAGTTCCTTTATCTTTCTCTCTTTATCTTTTATAACCTCAATAAGATACGGAGTAAGGTTTTCTCTTTTAGTCATGCCACCTCCTTTTTTAGCACTCAAAACCTTTAAGTGCTAATTTCAAAAAAATTTTACATTAAAAAGTTGGACTTGTCAACTATAGTTAGTATTTGACAGCTTTAGGTAAAAAATATATAATTTTGTAAAGATAAATCCAAGGAGGTGAGTGATGGTAAGTTCCAGGAGACTTATTGGGATAATGCTAATTTTGATGTTGGTTGTTAGTTTGGTCTCTCTGTCTTTCTTCTCTGCCTGTACACCTGAAGAAGAGAAACCACAGGAAGAAGGGGTAAAGAAAGTATTCTTTGGAATTGCAACGGGAGGAACTGGGGGAACATACTTCCCAGTGGGAGGTGCAATTGCACAGGTTGTTTCAAACTTCGCAGACTATGACAATGTGGATGTTGTAGCTACAGCACAAACAAGTGGAGCATCTGTGGCAAACTGCAATTTAATTGGAAAGCATGAAATTGAATCTGCCTTTGCCCAAAATAATGTTGTTTACTGGGCTTATACAGGAACAGAAATATTTAAAGATAAAGAGCCGATCAAGAATTTGAGAGCTATTGCATCTCTTTATCCAGAGACAATTCAGATTGTCGCTTTAAAAAAATCTGGAATAAAAACTGTCGAGGATTTAAAGGGAAAGAAGGTAGCAGTTGGTGATGTTGGAAGTGGAACAGAGGTTGATGCAAGAACAATACTTAACCTTCACGGAATAACATACGATGATATTGATGAACAATACATGTCATTCTCAGAAGCAACAGACGCACTCAAGGACGAAAGAATAGATGCTGCATTCGTAACAGCAGGGTATCCAACATCAAGTATCGTTGCTCTCGCCACCACAAAGGACATTGTTCTTGTAAATATTACACCAAATATGGTTCAGAAGCTTGTAGAAGAGGTTCCTTACTATGCAGCAGCAACAATTCCTGCAGGCACATACAAAGGACAGGAGGAAGATGTTACAACAGTTACATGTCTTGCACAGTGGGTATGTGATGCTGATTTAGATGAGGACCTTGTCTACAATATAACAAAGGCATTATGGGAACACAGAGACTTTGTAGAAAAGGTTCACGCAAAGGGTAAGGATATAACACTTGAAACAGCTATTGATGGTGTTGCTATTCCTCTCCATCCAGGAGCAGAAAAGTATTACAAGGAGAAGGGATTAATACACTAATAAGCTTGATTTGAAGGGGTGAAATTCACCCCTTCTTTTTTTAAATGAAACTAAAATCAACTCTTTTAATAATAGTTTTATTAATTGTAGGTATTTATTTTTCATTTTATGAATTTCATAAAAATTTATTGATAATAGATGCAAAAACAGGTGATACGCTTTTATCCTTCGGGGTTAAGGATAGAGATACATTTGAAATAAGTTTTATCCATTCAGTCTCTCTTTCCCCGGTGTATGAGTATTATAGAATTGAGGATAAAAGTATAATACTCTATGAAACAGATTTTTCATATTCCAGTGCCGGCCTTCCAACTGAGACAGAGGGTGAAGAGAGACTCATCATAGAAAAAGATAAATTTAGATTAGTTAACATGCATAGGGTTTTTAAGGAGATAAACTACGGTGTTGTAAAGGAGTGGGATTTCAAACTATACATAAAAGGAAGGGTGTATAACCTTTCCAAAATGTTTGGTACAAGAAGAGTTATTATAACCCTCAGGAGGTAATTATGGTGGATGAGGAAAAAACCGAGGAGCTTCTTGAGAAATATGAGGTAAGTGCCAGAAGAAGAAAATTAAAAGGAGTAACCTATCTCATCGTTAAATTAATAGCCATAGCCTTCTCTGCTTTTCAATTCTACACAATAGGATTTGGGCTTTTTCCACCACAGATTCAAAGACCGATACATGTAGGCTTTGCAATGCTTTTGATATTTCTCATTGTTCCACCTTTCAGAAAGGCAAGAAAGGATACCATTCCTTTCTATGACATAATGCTTTCAATTCTTATTGTTCTTGTGTTTTTATATCCTGTAATTTTTTATAAACAACTTGTTCTAAGGGCTGGCTTACCAACAACCCTTGATCTTATTGTCGCAAGCCTTGCTGTTATCCTTGTCCTTGAGGGAGCAAGAAGAATAACAGGAATTCCTCTACCTCTCATTGCCACACTTTTTATTCTTTATGCACTTTTTGGTAGATACATTCCAGGATTCTTCGCTCACAGAGGGTATCCATTCACCCGTGTTGTTGACCATCTATTCTATACCCTTGACGGAATGTTTGGAGTACCTATATCTGTATCTACAAAATTTGTCTATGCCTTCCTCTTATTCGGTGCATTATCAGAAAAAACAGGGCTTGGTGAATTATTTATAGACATAGCAAGGGCAATAACTGGAAGAGCAGTTGGAGGTCCTGCCAAAGTTGCAGTTATATCCAGTGGTCTTATGGGAACAGTAAGCGGAAGTTCTGTAGCAAATGTTGTCACAACAGGTTCTTTTACAATTCCATTAATGAAAAAAACTGGATACAGACCATACTTTGCTGGAGCAGTAGAAGCAGCTGCTTCTACTGGTGGACAACTCATGCCACCTATTATGGGAGCAGCAGCATTCATAATGTCAGAGTTTATAGGTGTTCCTTATTTGAGGATTGTAGCAGCAGCAATAATCCCATCTTTACTTTACTACTCTGGAGTTTTCTTCTCAGTCCATTTTGAGGCAAGAAGTTTGGGTTTAAGGGGACTAAGGAAAGAGGAGGTTCCAAATCTTAAGGAACTATTGCAGGAAAAGGGATATCTTTTAACGCCACTTATAGTTCTCCTTTATAAACTTATCATGGGATTCAGTGTTCAGGATGCAGCTTTCTCCACAGTTGTTGCAACAATCCTTGTGAGTTTTCTTGGAGACATAGCAAAATTACTTACAAAAAGGTATGCGGAGAGAATTAAAGATTTATTCTTATACATATCAATATACATTCCTATAGCTTTCTTCTTCCTTCTAATATTCCATCCTTCTATAAATCTTCATATATTAATTGCTACACTCCTTTCAGGAATCCTATCAGCAATTCTCGGGCTTATCTTTTACATATGGAAGTCACCACCAGAAGTAACAAATCCAGTAAATGACGGACTTAAAAAAATTGGTATAGTTCTCAAGGATACAGCATTCATAGTGGTGGATGGTTTTGAAAACGGTGCATATAACGCCCTACCAGTAGTTGCAGCATGTGCCACTGCAGGTTATATAGCAGGGATGTCAACACTAACTGGACTTGCTCTTAAATTTGCAAATGCGGTTGTATCCCTTGCTACAAGTGTAACAAATGCTATAAACAGAGTTATTGGTGCAGTTGCCTCCTTCTTAATGCTTCCAAATGCTATGGCACTTACACTTCTATTTACTATGATTTCATGCATAATTCTTGGTATGGGGATTCCAACCACTGGAACTTATATACTTATGGCTATTATAACAGCGCCAGCTCTTGCACCATTCCTTACGCATTATGAGCCAAGAATAGCAATGCTTATAGCACATATGTTTGTTTTCTACTACGGAATTCTTGCAGATATTACACCTCCTGTGGCACTTGCATCTTATGCAGGAAGTGGAATAGCAGGCTCAGATCCGTTTAAAACCGGCTTTACATCTTTTAAAATTGCTCTGTCAGGATACTTAGTGCCTTTTGTGTTTGCCTACAATCCGATACTTCTCGGAGTAAATTTCCAATTATTACCTGCCATACTTGCGATAGTCACAGCATTTATAGGAGTGATTATACTTGCTGCCTCAACCATAGGTTTTCTATCAACACATTTAAAATACTATGAGAGGATAGCACTATTTGTATCGGCAATCTTATTGATAATTCCTGGATTTAAAACTGATATAATTGGCGTTTTGATTGCCATAGCCATGTACTATCTTCAGAGTTTAAGAAAAAAGGAGAAAAGTAATGTATAAACTTGCATTTTTTGGCCTTGGAACTATTGGGAGAGAAATACTTAAAACAGCTTTTTTAAAAAGGAATTTTAAAATTGTTGGTGGAGTGGATGTAAATCCAGATATTGTAGGAAGAGATCTCGGTGAATTAATCGGTGAAGAGAAATTAGGAGTAAATGTAGTGGATAGTATAAAGAAGATTGAAGAAGCCGATGTAGCTGTTCACTCCACATCCTCTTTCTTAAAAACAACCCTCCCACAATTTAAAGAAATAATGGAAGCTGGTTTTAATGTTATATCCACATGCGAAGAGCTTTTTTACCCTTTTCATTTTCACAAAGAAGAAGCAGAAATGCTGGATAAAATAGCAAAAGAGAACGGGGTTAGTATTCTCGGCGCTGGAATTAATCCTGGTTTTGTACTTGATACCCTTGTTTCCTTTATAACCACTGCTTCAAGAGATATAGAAAAAATTACTGCAGAAAGATATCTTGATGCTTCAAAAAGAAGAAAACAACTTCAGTTAAAAGTAGGGGCATCTCTATCAAAAGAAGAATTTGATACATTAAAAAGGGAAGGTAAGCTTGGACATATAGGACTTCCTGAATCATTAACCTATCTTTTTGACTCTCTGGGCTGGAAAATTAAGGATATAGAAAACACACTTGAACCAGTAATTGCTGAAAGGAATCTTGAAACAAAGTACCTTAAAATAAAGAAGGGATTTGTAAGAGGACAGCATCAAGTTGCAAAAGGCATTTCTGAAGATGGAAGAGAGATAAAACTTGTCTTAAGAATGGCTGTTGGAGAAAAAGAATCCTTTGACAGAATAAAAATAAAGGGAATTCCAGATATCGATCTTAAAATTGATGGAGGTGTTCACGGAGATATAGGAACATCCACTATAATAGTTAACTACATTCCGGGGCTTATGAAACTACATCCCGGACTTCACTCAACAAGAGATCTTCCTCTACCACATTTTACTATGTAGTTAAAAACCCCCGAGGATATCCATTATAGATTTTGAAAGAGCTTTCAACTCAAGTCTTATAAGACCAAGTTTAGCCTCTTTGTTTAATACGGCAAGTAAAGCGGAAGACTGATTAAGATTTACTATGATTATATAACCTTCTGTACCTCTTGTAATAATCTCTTCAAATGTTCCCTTCTTAAAATCTTCTATTGCTTTCTCACCAAGCATTATAAGAGACGCAGAAACTGCTGCTGTCTTCTCCTCTTCCTCTAGTGGAAGAGTAGATGAAATGGGGAGTCCATCTTTGCTTACAACTACGAGAGATTCTATAGTTTTGTCCTTCTCCATGAGTTCGTTTAATTTTTGTTTGATTGTTCCTACATCATCAATCATTATTCTCTCCTCCTTTTTTAAAAAATTTTACCATTTTTATACATATTTTTCAGCAAAAATCTTTAAAAGTATGGGTGTTGTTATTGATGTTATCATCGCCATAAACACAATGGAGGTATATATGGGTCTGTTTACTATTCCCTGATTAAGAGCGATATTGGCAACAACTAACTCTACTGCTGCTCTTGCGTTCATACCTATTCCAACCACAATAGATTTCTTAAACGGAATTCCTGAAAGGAAAGCACCAAAACCTCCTCCAAAAATTTTACCCACAAAGGCAACTACAACTATCGCAAGAAGTGGAAGACCTACTGCTTTCCCTGAAAGCACTATGGAAAAACCTGTCCATGAGAAAAACAGGGGAGCAAAAAAGCCCCATATCCACTTCTCAATAGATTCAATCTCTCCTTTTCTTAAGAAGTTTCTCACCGTAAGACCACCAAAGAAAGCACCTATTATAAGATGGAGACCTGCCATGTGTGCAAGCATAGAAAAGACAAAAACCCACAATAGTACTATGGATAATCTCTCATTGAGAGAAAGTTTCTCCACTTTGGAGAAAATAAATCTTCCAATTATTGGACCAAGAGCAATAGATAAAGAAACAAACAGAATGGATATAAGAAGCAATTTCATTAAAAAACCCACGTGTGGAATCTCTCCTGTCTTTCCTATGCTGGTAAGAACAGAGAGTATAATTATACCTATTATGTCGTCAACTACAGCAGCTCCTATTATTGTCATTCCAACTTTTGTATTCAACTTGCCTATCTGAATAAGTGTCGCAACAGATAAAGCAACTGCAGTAATTGAAACTGACGCAGCAATGTAAAGTGAAGCTGTAGTAGAAAGACCAAGTAGTTTGGTAGAGACAAAGTATCCCAAAGAGAAGGGCACAACCACTCCAAAGATTGCAGTAAACATAGCTTCTTTTCCAACTTTAAGTAAATCTGAAAGATCTGTTTCAAGTCCTGCACCAAGCATGAGAAAAACACCACTAAAATCTATTACAGCCTTCATTAAATCACTTGCCTCTTCATGTGAGAAGAACCTTAATATTGCGTGTCCCTCAGGAACGAATATTCTTGGAAGTATAAAGAGAAGGACAGGACCTACAATTATCCCTCCTATTATCTCACCTACTATCTGTGGCTGCTTTAACCTCATCATCAAATGACCAAAGAATAGAGCTGATGCAAGAAGAAGGAAGGTATAGACGAATACATCCATTATTTACTCCATAGATTCTTTATGATTTCCATGCAGTTTAAATCACCTATAACCTTTTTATCTTCATCAACCACTGGTAATTCTTCAATCTTTTCTGCCACCATAGCCTCAAGAGCATCAACAATGTCTTCATCCTCAAGAACATATATTGGTGGAAGCATGATATCTTTAGCTATCTTGGCCTTTGATATTTTTAAAGCATCATATGCATCTTCCTTTGCAACAGTTCTTTTACCTTTCAAAATATGCGTGGTTTTGAGAACAATGGATGTTGGTATTATTCCCGTGAGTTCCTCCTTTTTGTTCACAACATAAACACTTCTTGAACGTGGATCTTTAAGTAAAACCTCCACCACTCTTTCAATAGGATCCTCTTCAAAGACAACTGGGGGCTTTATCGTTATCGTTCTGTGAATATCCCTAACCTTCATTTCATATACACCTCCATTTCTCTTCTAAGTTCAGCATACAGAGGGAATCTCTCACAAAGAGAAAGAACTTCTTTTCTTACTTCGTTTAGAATAGTTTCATCCTCTGGGTTCTTCAATACCCTGGCAATAAGTTTTCCAACAATCCTCATCTCTTCTTCTTTCATCCCTCTCGTAGTTAATGCAGGGGTTCCAAGTCTTATTCCACTTGCCACAAAGGGCTTTTCGGGATCAAATGGTATTGTATTCTTGTTCACTGTAATGTTTACGCTCCCTAACAATTTCTCTGCCTTTTTACCTGTTATCTTGAAAGGCCTTAAATCTACAAGCATCAAGTGATTATCTGTACCTCCAGAAACAAGTCTTGCACCTTCTTCCTTTAAAGTATCAGCTAATGCTTTTGCATTCTTTACTATCTGTTCCTGATAATTTTTAAACTCTTCACTCATAGCTTCCTTAAAGCAAACTGCCTTTGAAGCTATCACATGCATGAGAGGACCACCTTGGGTTCCAGGAAAAACAGCTTTATCTATAATTTTTTTATATTTTTCCTTTGTAAGAATAAAGGCACCCCTTGGACCTCTTAATGTTTTATGTGTAGTAGATGTTACAAAATCTGCCGTATTCACTGGTGAGGGATGGAAACCTGTTGCAACCAATCCTGCAATATGTGCAATATCAGCCATAAGGTATGCTCCTACCTCATCGGCTATCTCCCTGAATTTTTCAAAATCAATTTTTCTTGGATATGCAGAGTACCCGGTTACTATAAGCTTTGGTTTGTGCTTTCTGGCAAGGTCTCTAACCATATCAAAATCAATGGTTTCTGTATCTTTTTTCACTCCATAGTAAACAATATTGTAAAGCTTACCAGAAAACGAAACTGGACTTCCATGAGATAGATGACCTCCATGTGAAAGCTCCATTGAAAGAATTGTATCTTCAGGCTTAAGTACTGCAAAATAGACCGACATATTGGCCTGTGTTCCTGAATGGGGTTGAACATTTGCGTGTTCTGCGTCGAAAAGCTTCTTTGCTCTCTCTCTTGCCAGCTCCTCAGCAACATCAACAAATTCGCATCCACCATAGTATCTTTTACCGGGATAACCCTCTGCATACTTATTTGTAAGGGGAGTACCCAAACTTGATAAAACCGCTTGACTTACAAAGTTTTCTGATGCTATGAGTTCAAGATTTTCATGCTGTCTCTTTACCTCTTTATAAATAGCCTCAAATATCTCTGGATCTGAATTAAATAAATCTTTTAACATTTTTACCTCCTTTTTAGGTATCATATTTATTTTATACCCTTCTAAAAATTTGTTAAGTGTTAAATAGTTGACATAATAAAAATTAATAATATATTTATTTTAAATTCATTAATTGAGGAGGTGAGGGAGTAGTGGAGGATAGAGAGATTTATGAAAAAGCAAAAAAGAAGGTTGAAGAATTAAAGGATTTCTATGCACATCTTCTCTTATATCTCATTGTAAACTTTGTTCTATTCCTCATAAACATGTTTACTTATAAGGGGTACTTATGGTTTCTATGGCCACTTCTTGGTTGGGGAATAGGAATTCTTATGCATGCACTGTCAGTGCTTGAATTTCCTTTCTTTTTTAGTGAAGAATGGAAAAAGAGAATGATTGAGAGAATAGTTGAAAAGGAGAAAAAGAAACATGGAAAAAGTAGTTGAGGTTAATAATTTAAAGAAATACTACGGAGATATTAAAGCAGTAGATGGTATAAGTTTTGATGTTTATAGAGGCGAGATATTTGGTATGCTTGGTCCAAATGGAGCTGGTAAAACTACAACTATAGAGATAATGGAGGGATTGAGGATTCAGGATAATGGGGAGGCAAAAATTTTTGGATTACACAACTTGCATGATAGAGACAAAATTAAAAAGCGTATCGGAGTTCAACTTCAGGAAACCTCCTTTATAGAAAATCTCACAGTTTACGAAACTGTAAAATTATTTAGAAATCTATACAACAAAGGAGGAGATGAATCTTACCTTATATCCACTTTCTCTCTTGAAGATAAAAAGAACTCTTTGATAAAAGCTTTATCTGGAGGGCAAAAACAGAGATTGTCTATTCTACTATCACTTATAAATGATCCGGATGCTGTCTTCCTTGATGAGCCTACAACTGGTTTAGATCCTCAGGCAAGAAGAAGCATATGGGAGATAATTATTGATTTAAAAAGAAAGGGTAAAACCATATTCTTAACCACTCATTACATGGAAGAGGCAGAGAAACTATGCGATAGAGTCCTGATAATTGATCACGGGAAAATTATTGCTTTAGATTCACCAGAAAGACTTATAAAAGAAAACTTTGAGGAAACTCCTGTGGACATAAAATTTACTCAAAGTATAGAATCGTTAATGTTTGATAATTTAAACTTTGTATCAAGAACTTTAAAAGAAGAAGATGTTATAACAGTATACATGAAGAATTTTGAAGAGAATCTCCCCTCTCTTTTGAATTTCATAAATTCAAGGGATCTTAAGATGAAAGAAATGAAAATAAGGAAGCCAACCCTTGAAGATGTTTTTCTTAAATTAACGGGAAGGAGGATAAGAGAATGAATGCACATAGAGTTTTCTCTACATTCATTGCCCTGCTCAAGAATTTAATGAGAGATAAGATGGCAATATTCTGGTTTATGATATTCCCTGTATTAATTATAATTTTGTTCTCTTCTATATTCGGAGGAGGGGGTGGAAATCCGGTAAATTTTGACATTGCAGTAATTGAAAAGGATGTTCCAAAGAATTTAAGTTTTCTATCAGATATATTTGAAAACGCAGATAATTTTAATATTGTGAAGTTAGATCTTAAGGAGGCAATTAAAAAATTAAAAGAAGGAAACCTATCAGCAGTAATCGTCATTGATGGAGAAACTCTTGAAGTCTATTATAACAACTCTGATCCCACTATTTCATCTATGGTTCCTTATATGATAAATGGAATGGTCAAAGAGATAAACATCTATCTGTCAAAAATAGAGATTCCAAAAATAGTAAAAACAAAATCCATACCGATTGAAGCAGAAAATTTTGGATTCATAGACTTCTATA
>CAZNRO010000001.1:13818-41243 GCA_964575745.1 uncultured Caldisericota bacterium
CTTACTCCTCTTAAGAAGGGAGAATTTATAGTCTCATTTTCCCTTACAAGGATAATAGTAGCAGTGGGACAGGTTCTAATAATGATAGCATTGGGACATTTCGTATATAAAATGAATATAAATATGAACTTCCCATTGTTTGTGTGTTTCTTCCTTCTTGGAATAATTCTCTTTTCCTTTATGGGGGTACTTGTGGGAGGAATTTCTAAAAGTGTTGAAAGCGCCAATGGTCTGGCTCAGTTAATCAACTTCCCGATGATGTTCCTCTCTGGAATTTTCTTTACAGCATCATTCTATCCATCTTTCCTTCAACCAGTTATAAAAGCTCTTCCTCTTACATATCTTGGCAATGCTATGAGAAATGTAGTTATAAAAAACGCTTCCTTCTCTGCCGTTAAATTAGACTTTTTCGTTCTTTTAATATGGACTGTAGTAATAACCGCTGTAGCTCTAAGATTCTTTAGATGGGAGTGAGTTTTCCTCTTTCTTTATTAAACTCCAATGATATAGATATAAGGGTGCACCTACTATAAGTAAAGCTATCTCCCTTGAAAGTTCATTCTCTACATATGGAAGATATCCCTTTTTCTGATCTTCTTGCCACTTTTTATAATCTTCTTCCCACTGCTTTAAAATCTCTTTATCCTGTTCGGTAAGCTCTTCACTTTCCTTTAAAGTACCAACTTTTTCCAGAAAATAAGGTTCAGGTGGCCTCTTCAAGTATCCGTACTTATACTGCAATGCATCTCTAAAAATCGTAAGTTGAAGACCTAAATTTATAAAACCTACAGCGCCTATTATCACAAGGACTAAACCTACCATAGAAAACAGATAAAGATAAATCTTTCTTAAATTAATCTTACTCATAAAACCTCCTTTTAATTTTGAGGAAATCAGGGTTTAAATGTTCATTTAAATATTCTTTAATGCCTGATCAATGTCCCACATAAGATCATCTACATCCTCTATGCCCACTGATAATCTTATAAAACCTGGTCCAATTCCTATCTTCTCTCTCTCCTCTTCGGTTAGTGAGGCATGGGATGTGTTAAAAGGCATACTTACAAGACTCTCCACTCCACCAAGACTGGTTGCCTCTTTTATAATCTTAAGATTTCTCATAAACTTAAGTCCATCCTCATCATCCCCTTTTATTTCAAAGCTAACCATGCCTCCGCCACCCTTTGTAAGGTATTTTACACTGGAAAGCACATAGGGGTAATTATCAAGGGTCGGGTATATTACATTTCTTACCTTTTCATGTGTTGAAAGAAATGTTGCAATCCTTAAGGCATTTACATTGTGTCTTTCCATTCTTAAAGAAAGGGTCTTAAGTCCTCTCTCAAGAAGAAATGAGGAAGCTGGATCCATTGAGCCACCATACCTTATCATTCTCTCCCAGATCATATCCATGTAATTCTTGCTTCCAACAACAACTCCACCCACAACATCACTATGACCGTTCAAATACTTGGTCACAGAATGTATCTCTATATCAACACCTCTATCCAGTGGCGTTAGGTTATAGGGAGTTAAAAAGGTGTTATCCACTACAACAGGAACACCTATGTCTTTTGCTATCTTTACAACTTCGTCCACATCAAGAATTTTTAAAAGAGGGTTTGAGAGTGTTTCAAAGTATAACAACTTTGTCTTATCAGTGGCTACCTTTTTTATCTCTTCTGGCTTTGTTTGGTCCACATACTTTACAACTATTCCGAATTTTGGAAGTTCATTCTTTATAAAGGATTGAGTTCCTCCGTAAAGATCCAGTGTAGTTATTATTTCATCACCCTCTTTAAGAAAAGTAAGAAGTGTTGTTGAAATTGCTGCCATTCCTGAAGAGAAAAGAATTGCATCCTCACCATTGCATAACTCTCTAATTTTTTCTTCTACAGCTCTTCTTGTAGGATTACCATATCTTGAATATATCCATGCCTCCCTTGCTTTTCCATCAAGAATTTTCTTATAATCCTCATCACTTAAGACAAAAGTTGAACTCTGAAATATTGGTGTATTTACAGCACCGGTTTCCTTATCAATATACTCACCTGAGTGGATGCACTTTGTAGAAAATCTAATCTTTTTATCCATAAAAACCTCCTTGTATCTATATTATCACCACTTAAGAATCCTTAAAACCCCAAAGAGAAAGTATGTTTTTCCACTTATCAACTGTGACTATGCCACCAGTTGCTCTCTCATGACCAAAACCAAGATCTTCGCCAAGACTTGGCTCTGTATACTTCCTTAAAAAGGAGAGGACTGAAATAGAAAGGTTTGTCCTCATGGAAAACGCAACTCTTCCGTCAATATAACCGTAGTTTGCACACACAACTATATAGTTCTTAAGCATATTTCTCCATACCTGAGCAATTATAGGATGTATAAGATATTTAGAATTAATCTCTATTAAAGCAAGGGATTGAGAAAATCTTGGTTTTATCCTCTTCCACCTATCTACCTCTTTCTTTACTCTGTCTTTATACACATCAAGTATTTTCTTCTCCTCTGTTTCAACCAAAAGATCAGAAAAATCTTTAGCATTCATAAGGTATTTTGTAGATGCTTCAATATCAAATTCAGGAATTCTCCTTGCAGCATTAACAAGGGATGCAACGTAGCTTACCCACTTCTTCTTATACTTTTTAAGAATTTCATCATACAGAGGCACACCTTTAATTCCTGTACCAAAATCCCCTGCTTCTCCTATGGCTCCTAAAAAATCTCTGGGAGAAAAACCAATATTGTCAAATAAAAGAAAGGAGAGGAAAGATGCAGAAATGTATGGTGGTGGTGGAAAGGAAGTAAATAGAACTCCATTTTCAACCAATCCTTCAGGTTTATGATGATCAATAATTATCACTCTCTCCAAGCCTTTAAATTCCTTTTTATAAGAGCCGAGATCTACAATAAACACCACATCTGGTTTCCTCTTTAAAACTCTGTCTATAGCTGAATCTGAGAAACCATTTTCCCCTTTCTCTGGATACAATAAATCTGTTACATTAAAACCATTTTCCTTGAGTGTTTTATATACAAGAACACCTGCGCTCACCCCATCAGCATCTACATGAGAAAATACAACTATTTTTCTGCTCTTTCCGATGTTTCTAATCTCTTCCTTAAATCTCAGTGAAACCCTCTTTAAATCAAACATATTATAATTATTATATGAGAGAAATGAAAGAATTTAAAGTTTATTATAAAGAGGAAAATAGAGAAAAACTAAAGGAAACAGTGATATCAGATATGTGCCTTTTCTGCGATGCACCATGCTGTAAGGAGAATTTTGTTCCATTGACGGAAGAAGAGGTAAAAAGTGGTGCATATGAAATGGAATTTAAGACATGGCTTGATCCTGAAACTGGAAAAATGAAATCTGGCTGGGTTTTAAAGAGAAAACCTGATGGCAGTTGTATATATCTTACAAAATTCAACCTGTGTTCTATATGGAAGAGAAGACCACTTGCATGTAGATTATATGCTTGTGATAAAATAAGGAAGGGAAAGGAGAAAAGAAATGAAAACAAAGATGGTAGTCTTAGTAGATAATGAGAAGGGAGATGAACTTATTCCCTCTTGGGGTCTTTCCATATACATAGAGAGAGATAATTTTAAACTTCTTTTTGATACAGGAGATAACCCAGAGATCCTTAATAAGAATGCAGAGAAATTAGAGATAGACCTTTCAAAAATTGATGCTCTCATCTTTTCTCACAATCACTATGATCATACAGGCGGATTTCCCTACATAGGGAACATAACAAAGGGAATTTCCGTTTATATACCTGAAAAAAGCATGGTAAAATCAGTAGAAGGATATGGTTTAAAACCAATATATGTTAAAAATACCTTGAAAATACATCCCAATTTCACATTGTATAAATTTGATGGCCCCATCCCTGAACAATCCCTGATAGTTGAAAGCAGTGGAAGGAATTTCTTTGTCGTTGGATGTTCCCATCCAAGAATAGAGAATATGGCATTAGAAATTGTAGAAAAGATGGGCATAGAGATATATGGGGTTATTGGTGGATTTCACCTCTATACAGAAAACTTAGAGAGATTCAAAAGAATAAAAGAGGTCTTCGTCAAACTTGGGATAAAGGAAATTTACCCAATTCACTGTACAGGAAAATCTGCAAGAGAATTTTTTAGTAGAGAGCTAAGAGAAATCTATAAAGAAGGAAGAGAAGGAACAATAATTGAGTTTTAAAGACACAAAAGTATTCAAGAATCTTAAAAAGATTACATATAGAATTTACAACAGGATTATCTCTACACCCTTATTTCAAAAAATGGAAGTGGAACCTGTAACAGAAGATGATTTCCTTCCTCATAATAAATATGTAATTGAGTGGTGGTATTTCACTGGCTTTTTAAACGAAAGATTCGGTTTTGAGGTAACATTTTTTAAAGTAAATGTTCCACCTAAAAACTTTATATTTATCAACCCATCAGTTAATACATGTATAAGTCATTTTGCTATTACAGATATACAGGAGGAAAAATTTTCCTACTCTGAAAGAATTAAACAGTCAATATTGATGTGGGAGAAGAAAGAGCTTTTGTTAAGGAATGGGGCATGGATACTGGAAAGTGATGGAAGTATATATCATATATATGTGGTTTCAAAGGAAATATCTCTTGACCTATACATGAAACCTACTTCAAACATGGTATTACATGGAGACGAGGGATTAATAAAACTTGGGAATGCTGGATATTCATACTATTACACGATTCCTTCCATGGAAACAGAAGGATACATAAAAAGAGGGGGTAAGCTTTTTAAAGTAAGCGGGGAAACATGGCACGATCATCAGTGGGGAAATTTTAAAGTAGAACCTGCATGGGATTGGTTTAGTATAAGGCTAAAGGATAAAACATATCTTATGGCTTTTAATTTATGGGATACAAAGAGAAAAAAGCTGGTTATTCAGTATGCAAGTTTTGTAGAAAAGGGTCTTATTAAAAAATTCAGTAAGTTTGCGTTCAAGGTCCTTGATGAGGAATTTCTCTTGGGTAAAAAGCGATATCCAGAGATATGGGAACTTAGCATCGGGAAGGAAAATATTGATTTTATTATTGAAACAATGGCAAAAAATCAGGAGGTCAACTCAATAATAACTCCAGATTATTACGAAGGAATATGCAAGGT
Source organism: uncultured Caldisericota bacterium (assembly GCA_964575745.1). GTDB lineage: Bacteria > Caldisericota > Caldisericia > B22-G15 > B22-G15 > B22-G15. The sequence goes on from CAZNRO010000001.1 coordinate 18,983, forward strand.
GAAGGGGAAAATAAAGGAAAAAGAGATAGAAGGAATTGCGTATGTAGAAATAACTGGATATTACTAAAGAAGTTTATTCTTGTTTATTTCAAGATGAAACTCACAGCCTAAAACCTTTGCAGCCTGTCTACAAAGAAGCATTCTTGAGAGAAATATCTCAAAGTACTCCATTGGTTTTGAGATATCAGTATCTATTGTTAGTTCAAGGGTTATCTCTTTGTTCTTTTCATCAACTCTAAGGAATGATTTTTCCACAGCATAATTTACTCTATCATGTATATCAAAGTTTTCAGGTTTTGTCCTCACTCTTGACCTATGAGCATCGGATTTATCGGCAAGAACAACTGCAGCGGTTATAGGAGTTGCAACAAACCCCGTCTTCTCATCATGATTTGCTATAGCTTCAATAACCACACCTATATCCTCTGGAGGAAAACCAAGATCTTTTAAAATATCCATTGCTATTAAAGCACCGCTTACTGTATGTGTGTCTCTCCCCAAAAAGTTCCCTATATCGTGAAGGTATGCTGCAATCTTTGCAAGTTCTATTTCTCTCTCAGAATACCCCAGTCTCTCAAGAATGTTCTCTGCAATCTCTGATACAAGGGATGTATGCCTGAATCCATGCTCAGTATAACCAAGGGATTCAAGATACTTGTCTGCCATAGCTATAAAGGTTTTCACCTTGGGATGATTCTTTACTTGTTCAAATCTCTTATACCTTGTCTCTTTCATATTAAAACTCCTCTATTAACATACTCTCTCTTTGATATGAGAGAAGGATTGCATTGGGAAGATTGGAGAGAAAATTTTCTATCTTTGAGAGAGTTGAGTTAAGTTCTCTCTCGCTGGAATTCAGAGTAACAAAGTAAAATCTTGCCTTCTCAGCTCTTTCTTCTTTTCTCTCTTCGGCAATAGCTATATTGTATCTACTCTTTAACCTTGTAATTACAGATAAAACAACTTTTCTTTTATCCTTTAATGTTTTGGACCCGGGAATTCCAAGCTCAAATTCTACAACAGTGAAGAACATTTTAGGAACCTTTTTCTTTTACTTCAAAAACTTCTACTATATCACCTTCTGATATATCCTTAACTCCTTCTACTCTCAGTCCACATTCATATCCTTCATTCACTTCTTTAACATCTTCTTTAAATCTCTTAAGAGATGAAATCTTACCTTCTCCAACAAGCTCTCCATTTCTTAGAACTCTGGCATTCATATCTCTTACAATTTTTCCCTCTCTTACCATGCAACCAGCAACAAGTCCAAGTCCCTTTATCTTAAATAATCTCTTTACCTCTGCTTTACCTACAATTATTTCCACAAGTTCTGGTTTTATCATTCCTTTTATAAACTTTATGAGCCATTCTTGTAAATCATATATGAGGTCAAAGAGGAATATTTTTACCCTTCCCCTCTCCGGCATCTTCTTTACCCCAGGCCCTTCCTTGGTACTGAATCCAAGTATTATAGCACCTGATGCAACGGCGAGAAGAACATCAGACTCATTAATTCTTCCAACACCGGTGTGAATTATTTCTACCTTTATTTCACCAGAATCTATAGATTCAATAACAGATTTCACTGCTTCAAGAGAACCGAATGTATCTGCCTTTAATATAATCTTGAGCTTTTTCTCCTCTTCAAGTTTTTCAAAAAGTTCCTCAATGGATACTGGTTTCTTTTGTTCTTTCTTAACTTTACTTTTTTCTTCTTCAATCTTCTCTATTTTTTCTTTTATTACCTTCTCTGAATCATATTGAATTATGAGATCACCTGGCACTGGAGTATTCTTGAGCCCCATTATTTCAACAGCACTTACAGATTCTACAATCTTTGCCTGTTTCACGCTTGGAGTAGTCATCATCCTTATTTTTCCATATGTATCTCCTGCCATAACCCAGTCTCCCACCTTAAGTTCACCTGCTTGAAGAATGAAACTTGCAGTTGGTCCAATCCTTGGATCAAGTCTTGCCTCAATTATCGTTCCACCTGCTCTTTTCTCATTAGATTTGGAAAGTTCTTCTAACTCTGCTACAAGCACTATGTGTTCTAAAAGATCATCCAATCCAATTCCGTTCTTGGCAGATGTATTTACATAGAGTGTTTCTCCTCCCCACTCCTCAGGTAATAGATCATAATTTGAGAGCTGCTTTTTAACCCTCTCAGGGTCAGCTCCCTCCTTATCAATCTTATTTATGGCAACAATTATTGGTACCTTTGCTTCCTTGGCATGATTTATTGCTTCCACTGTCTGCTCTTTAACTCCATCATCTGCTGCCACTACAAGAACAACTATATCCGTAACAATAGCCCCCCTTATTCTCATTTCAGTGAATGCTTCGTGTCCTGGTGTATCTATAAAAATAATTTTCTTTCCATTATGAACGACCTCAGAGGCACCTATCTTCTGTGTAATTCCTCCTTTTTCCCTCACTGCAATATTTGTCTTTCTTATTGCGTCAAGAAGAGTGGTCTTACCATGATCAATATGTCCCATAACTGTAACCACAGGTGGTCTTGGTTTAAACTCCTCAGGAAGGGGTGGAAGCGTTTCAGTAAGCGGCTTACCAAAAGAGTTCGCTATCCTTGCAGCAATAGGAAACGGTATCTCATCATATCTATCTGTTCTAACAAGACCCCACTTTAGTACATATGGAATAAGTCTTTCCAAAGGAATATTTAAATGAGCGATAAGCTCTTCTAATTTTATCTTTCCTTTTCTTTCCTTCTCTCTTCTCTCCCTCTCCTCTTTATCCTTAAGAACTAACTCCTTTACAACATTTGCAGTTTCTTCATCTATAGTAGATAGGTTTCCTTTTACTTTTACTCCAAGTTCATCAAGATATTTTATAAGCTCTGTGGTTGATATACCTATCTCTTTAGCCACACTAAATACTCTTAGTTTTTTCATCCTTCACCTCTTTTATATAAGTTAACATTTGTTTTTTCAGCCTCTCTTTAACATCTTTATCAATAAAATCTACTCTCAGGGACTTCTCCAGCTTTTTCCTTCTAAACACCTTCTTTACACATTCTTTCCTCTTGCATAGGTAGACACTTCTCCCAAACTCCCTAAAGTCTGGATCAAACACTATTTCTCCATCTTTTTTTCTAACTATTCTAAAAAACTCTTCTCTATCACCAACTCTTCTACAGACAACGCATCTTCTTAAGATTCTTCTTCGGGACATCTAAGTTCCAATATATAACCTGTAAGTTTAGAGGCAAGTTTCACATTTATACCCTCTTTACCAATGGCAAGGGGAACTTGCTCTGAAGAAACATAAACAATCGCTCTCTTATCTTTTATCTGGACTTTCTCTACTTTTGCAGGAGAAAGAGCATATTTTATATATTCTTCTGGAACATCAGACCATCTTACTATATCTATCTTCTCACCTGAAAGTTCCTTTGATATGCTTGTTATTCTAACACCCTTAGTTCCTATGCATGCACCAACAGGATCGACATCTGGTTTGTAGGAATGAACTGCAACCTTTGCCCTTTCACCAGGTTCTCTTATAATTCCTTTAATTTCAACTATCCCATCCATTATCTCTGGTATCTCCTTCTCAAGAAGAAGTTTCAATAGCCCTGGAGATGTACGGGATAGAATTATATCTGGTCCTTTTGATGTTCTTATAACATCCTCAACATAAACCTTTAATTCCTTACCCTTTGTATACCTTTCCTTGGGAATTACAAAACTTGGAGGTATTCTCCCCTCCACATCATCTATCTTTACAAAGATTGTTCTTCCTATTATTCTGGATACCTTGCCTGGAATTACAGTGCCTTTTTTGTCTTTATACTGTTCATACAAAACCTCTCTCTCAAGATGAACAATCTTTTGTATTAGAACTTGCTTTGCTACCTGCATGGCTACGAATCCCAACTTCTCTGGAAGAATCTCCATATCTATTATCTCATCCACCTTAGCATCTTTCTTGATCTTCTGTGCATCCTTTAAAGAGATTTCTCCTTTTTTCTCAGCCTTTTCAACAACATGCATTTTTGTGAAAATCTTTATCTCTCCTGTCTCTGGATTTATATAAACATGTATATCTCCACTACCGGGAAATTTTTTTCTATAAGCAATACTTATAGCGTCCTCAAGAACTCTGAGGACTTTTTCCTTTGGTATTCCTTTTGTCTTTTCCAGTTCCTCTATTGCTTTAATAAGTTCAGACGGCACTTTTCCTCCTTCTAATTCTCTTGAACAATTATAACACAGGTTAATTCACTACCAAAATAGTTTTAATAAAGAAAGGAGTTCATCTCTACTATAATCTGAAGAACACCTTCTCACCAGAATTTTTAATAATTACTTTGGTTCCCCCTCCTTCACCTACAGTTTTAATCATCATCTTGGGATTCACAATCCTTACTCCAGCAACAAGATTAAATCCTCTTTTTTTAAAGACTCCTTTAACCATTGGCGTTGTAGGACCTGAAATAATCTTTTCTCTTGCCTTTGTGGGGAGTGAGACTATATCATCAATAGAAAAATTTTCCACAGTAACACCTGTTAATATAAGTATGTCTGTCTCTAAAAGCACCTTCTCTAAATCATCATTCAACCTCAAAAATTTTCTAAATTCTTCCTTAACCTCACCTTTTTCAAAAAGGTTTATGTTGACATTTCTCCTTGAAAGTTCATTTATAAAAGGGCCTATAGCTCCAATTAAAGTTATCATATCTCCGTCTCTTATTGAAATTGCATCTAAGGCATCTCCTGTCCTTACATCCTCCTTTAGAGTGGAGGTTATAAGCGCATTAAGAATTGAAAAGCCGAAACTTCTCTTAAAAGGATTTTCAGAAAAGATGAAATTCTTTAGCTCCTTTTTAACATTAATCTCTGTTAGAAAACCTGCCTCATCCACAGGATGAATATGGAGCTTCTCTCTTACTATCCATGCAATACCTGCATAACCATTTGACAATATCACTCCAGAATACACAGCACCAATACGAGCGTCAACTATATTTATATCCTCAAGAGGAATTTCCTTATATACAAAATCTAATATTTCATCAATGATTCTACTCATTTTATGAATCTCGGAATCTTTGTGTCCTTCATGCTTATAAGTCCTGGTTTCTCATCTAAAACAATGGGTATCATATTTACTGCTATAGAAATAGTTCCAACTCCACCTTTTATTTCTGGCTTGTTTACGAAATTTATTGGAGGCTCTCCATCTATTTTTATGTAATCTCCTGTCTCAATTCCCTCAAGATGTGGAAGTATCTGTTGAGGGTGATCAAGTACTATCTTCTCTTCTCCATCCACAATTCCTATTCCTCTATGATGACATCCTGCAACCATACCAGGTTTAACAGTTACATATTTCGTTTTCCTCTCTACCTTAGATATTATTGGCTTCCTTTCCTCTATGACCTTTTCTATCTTCCAACCTATTGCTTCACCTATCATATGGATTGATTGAGGAAAACCAAAATGACCTACAATTTCTCCAGATTTAAGTCCTTTTTCAAACTCCTTTGGTGTAGTTCCAACTCCTTGAGTCTTCATAACACTTGGTCCATATGGGGATAAATCATTTACCCTTTTTGCATAGATTCTATCAATTCTACTCATAATACCTGTAAGAGTTATTATAAGAGTGTCAAGGACAAATCCAGGATTAATTCCTGTGCCTAAAATTGTAACATTGTTCTCCAATGCAATTCTGTTTAACTCTTTTGATAGTTCTGGTTCAACTATCCACGGATAAGCCATCTCCTCTGCAATTGTTATTACATTCACTCCTCCCTCAACTATCTTTTTTATCTCAGGATATGCATCTTTTACCTTTGAACAGGTGGCATGAAGAAAAATGTTCACTCCTTTATCTATGCTTTCCTTTGTATCATTCCTAATCTCTATTCCAATCTTACCTTCTCCAATAATCTCTCCAACATCCTTTCCTGCCCTCTCCTTCCTTCTTGCCACCACCCCAACAAGTTCAAGTTCTTTCTTCTTTAGAATCAATGAAATCATGCCTCTTCCCATTGATCCAGTTCCAAAAACTGCAACTTTTATTCTTCTCATCTTCCACTCCTTCAAATGCCTTAATATACTTAATTATACAGCATTTCTTATGCTAAAAATGGTAAGCCTTGACAAATTTTATTACATAGTCTAAAGTGTAATTAGGAAAACCTTTGAGGAGGTGTAAAAAATGAAAAAAGGACTAATTCTTCTTGGAGTTTTAATCATTGCGGGGGTACTTCTATTTACAGCATGTGCTCCAGCAGAGCAACCGCAAGAGCAACCACCTGAGGAGAAAAAACTCAAGGTGGTAGGTATCTTTGCAACACCTATTGAGGAACCGTGGGATGGTGCTATCCACCACGCTCTATTAAAGGCAAAGGACGAGCTGGGGATAGAATACGAGTGGACAGAAAGCGTAGGTTACTCTGATTTCGAGAGAGTACTCAGAGAATACGCAGACAAGGGACCAGACATCATTATGGGAGATGCTTTTGGTAATGAAGAGGCTGCGAGAAGAGTCGCAAAGGATTATCCAAATATTGCCTTTGTTTTTGGCTCTGGTGGTGGTCCAATGGATCCAAACTTCGCAGTATTTGACGATTGGATTCATGAACCAGCATATCTTGCAGGTCTCATTGCAGGTAAACTCACAAAATCCAATGTCATTGGTGTAGTTGCAGGTTATCCTGTTCCAGAGGTTAACAGAATCGTTAATGCCTTTATTGTTGGTGCAAAAGAAGTCAATCCAGATGCAAAGGTCAAGGTTACCTTTATAGGAAGTTGGTTTGATCCACCAAAGGCAAAAGAAGCTGCCATTGCACAGATTGAAGCAGGCGCAGATGTTATGTTTGGTGAAAGATATGGTGTAATTGATGCATGTAAGGAGAGAGACATTCCAGTCTTTGGAAACATACTTGATCAGTGCGATCTTGCACCAGGTCTTGTTATTGGTAGCCCTATATGGGATATGTGGCCAACAGTCAATTTTGTAATTGAATCAGTAAAGAATGGTTCCTTTAAGGCAGTTGATCTTAAAGACTGGAGTATGATGGGTAAAGGTGGAGCAAAGCTTGTTCTCTGCGAAGATTGGAAGGATAAACTTTCAGAGGACGTAAAGACATTGATAGAGAAGAAGACACAGGACATAATAAACGGACTCTTCAGAGTTCCAGTTGATGAAAATACTCCAAAGTCTGATTAATAGAGGTTAGATTAGATAAGGGGGAGAACTTCTCCCCCTTATTTTTATATTTGATAGATACGAGGAGAGGCTTATGGAAAAAGTTCTTTCCATGCAAGGTATTACAAAGAGATTTCCGGGAGTTTTAGCAAACGATCACATAAATTTTGAAGCTTACAAAGGTGAGATAGTTTCTCTTCTTGGAGAAAATGGAGCAGGAAAAACTACACTAATGAAGATACTCTATGGAATGTACTCCAAGGATGAGGGAGAAATATATATAAAAGGAAAGAAAGTAGAGATTAATTCACCAAAAGATGCTATAGATAATGGGATAGGAATGGTGCATCAGCATTTTACCCTTGTAAATCCATTCTCAGTCACTGAAAACGTCATACTTGGACTACCCGGTGAGAAAGCAACTATTGACCTTGAAGAGGCAAAGAATAAGATAAAGGAATACATGGATAGATATGGATTGCATGTGGATCCTGATGCAAAGATATGGCAAATTTCTGTGGGTGAAAAGCAGAGAGTTGAAATTCTTAAAGTTCTCTTTAGAAATGCAGAGATAATAATTCTTGACGAGCCAACAGCAGTTCTAACACCTCAAGAGGTTGATGAGTTATTTAAGACATTAAGAATACTAAAGGAAGAAGGAAAAACAATTATATTTATCTCTCATAAACTCTATGAAGTTCTTGAGATAAGCGATAGAATTGTCGTTTTAAGAAGTGGAAGAGTTGTAGGTGAAACCACACCTGATAAAAGTTCAAGAAGAGATCTTGCCAAAATGATGGTTGGTAAGGAAGTTATAGAGATTATCTCTGAAGAACCACCAAAGTTGGGAGAAGAAATATTTAAAGTTGAAAACCTCTCTGCCATGAGTGATAGAGGTTATCTTGCCCTTAAAAACATATCTTTTACGGTAAGTTCTGGTGAAATTCTTGGAGTTGCAGGTGTTGCTGGAAATGGTCAAAAGGAACTTGAAGATGTAATTTCTGGTGTTAGGAAACCGGTAGATGGAAGGGTTGTGCTTTTAGGGAAAGAGATAACTGGAAAAAGTCCAAAGGAAATTATAGAAATGGGAGTTGGTAGGATTCCTGAAGATAGAATGGAAGCAGGATTAATTCTTGACATTCCTCTATACGAGAATCTTGTGGTTGAGTATTTTGACAAACCTCCATTCTCAAAAGGACTCTTTCTTAGTTATAAAGAGATAAAATCCTATGCTGAAAAACTTGTAAAAGAGTTTGATATAAGAACGCCTCACGTGAATGTAATAACAAGAACACTCTCAGGAGGTAACCTTCAGAAGGTAATTCTTGCAAGAGTTATATCAAGAGAACCAAAATTCCTTATAGCTTCACAACCGACAAGAGGACTTGATGTGGGAGCAGCTGAGTATATTCATGAGAGGCTACTTGAAGAAAGGGCTAAAGGATGTGCGATACTTTTAATTTCAGAGGATCTTGACGAAATTATAAATCTCTCGGATAGAATTATGGTTCTATATGAAGGTGAGATTATGGGGTTTGTGAATAGAGGAGAGCTTCCTAAAGAAGAAATAGGACTTATGATGACTGGAACAAGAAAGGAGGCTTTAAGTGAGATTTCCTAAATTTAGACTGGAGAAGAGACCCTCACCTCCAACATGGCTTAGAATTTTAATTCCTTTTATAGCAATAGGTATATCCTTTCTTTTCTCTGCAATTATAATTCTACTCGCTGGAAGAAATCCGATAAGTGCATTTTATGCAATATTCTATGGAGCTCTTGGTACAAGGCTTGGTTTTATGGAGACACTGGTTAAAGCAACCCCTCTTATACTTACAGGAATTGCTGTATCCCTTGCATTTACGGCGAAATTCTGGAACATTGGTGCAGAAGGACAGCTCTATGCTGGAGCCCTTGCTGCTACATGGCTTGGAATAAGTCACTTTTCTCTCCCATCTCCTATATATATATTTCTTATGATTGTTGTAGGATTCATCGCTGGCTCTCTATGGGCATTGATTCCTGGTATCCTTAAAGCCAGATTTAAGGTGGATGATGTAGTGACAACGCTTTTAATGAACTATATAATGATATATCTTGTCTCAGCAATACTTGAAGGTCCATGGAGAGATCCTGTAACAAGCTGGCCTCAGTCTATAATGATTGCCAAGAATGCAGAATACCCAAAGCTATTTGCAAGGTCAAGGGTACACTTTGGATTAATTGTGTCTATCATCGCTATTATTGTGGTGTATGTAATCATAAAGCACACAAAACTTGGATTTAAAATAAGGGCTACAGGAGCAAATGCAAAGGCTGCATATTTTCTTGGCATAAGCACAATAAAAACTATAATACTTACAGCAGTCATAAGTGGAGGAATTGCAGGACTTGCTGGTGTAGGAGAAATTGCCGGACTTCATTTCCATTTAACAGAAAACATATCTCCGGGATATGGATACAGTGGTATAGTCATTGCCATGTTAGGAGGACTTCATCCTATAGGTGTTATGCTTGCTGCTTTCTTCTTTGGAATTATTATAACCGGTGCTGAGTACATGAGTAGAGCTACAGGAGTCACATCATTTATTGCTGATGTTATACAGGGAATAACACTTCTTGTTATGCTTGCCATGCTTCTTTTATATGAGTACAGAATAAGGAGGGTGGAATGAAGGAGATACTTACCGTTGGCTTTTTTATAGGATTACTTTCAGCAACTTTGAGAATGGCAACTCCCCTTATCCTTGCTACTCTTGGTGAAACCTTCTGTGAGAGAGCAGGGATATTAAATCTTGGAATAGAGGGAACCATGCTTTTTGGTGCTCTGGCAGCCTTTCTCACTACATATTTTACAGGAAATCTCTGGCTCGGAATTATCGCAGCAATTATCGCAGGTATACTTTTTGGTCTTCTTATGGGACTATTCTCCGTATCTCTTGGTCTTTCTCAGCATGTAAGTGGATTGGGGATAACTCTTCTTGCTACAGGTTTGTCCCTTTTTACCTATAGACAGATTATTGGTTCTCCGAAGGTTCCACCAACAATTCAGACTTTCAAAACTCTTTCCATTCCCGGATTTTCCAGCATACCTATTCTCGGACCTATACTTTTTGACCAATACATCCTTACCTACATAGCAATAATACTTGTTCCAATTGCATCATATGTACTCTTTAAAACAAGGTTTGGCCTCTCCTTAAGAGCAGTAGGTGAAAATCCTGAAGCAGCAGATGCTGTTGGAATAAACGTTTTCAAAACCAGGTATATTGCCCTGATGATAGCTGGTGGATTAATGGGGTTTGCTGGAAGTTTCTTTACTCTTGCACATTTTAATATGTTTCTCTATGGTATGGTAGGTGGAAGAGGTTGGGTTTCTATAGCTTTAGTTATATTCGCAAATTGGAATCCAACAAAAGTTTTATGGGGAGCACTTCTCTTTGGAGGTGTTGATGCACTCCAGCTTAGACTTCAGGCAATAGGATTTAATATTCCTTATCAGTTATTTCTTATAATGCCATATCTACTCACAATAATCGTCTTAATTCTTGTCGCAAGAAACGCTTCTTACCCAGGAGCTCTCCTTAAGCCTTACAGAAGAGAGTGATAGACACGGTAAAGGAAATCATAGAAACCCTTAAAAAAGAGAAGGGGAAATTTAAAAAAACTGCTATATCTGAGATTCAGGAGACAAAGGACCCATTCAGGGTCCTTATTTCCTGTCTTCTCTCCCTTAGAACAAAGGATAATGTCACATTAAAGGCAAGTAAAAAACTCTTTTCAGTAGCAAAAACTCCAGAGGAACTTTTAAAACTTTCAACCAAAAAAATTGAAGAACTTATCTACCCTGTAGGGTTTTATAGAGTGAAGGCAAAGAGGATTAAAGAAATTTCAAAAATTCTAATAGAGCAGTTTGGAGGTAAGGTTCCAGACAGTTTAGATGAACTTCTGACTCTTCCAGGTGTTGGAAGAAAAACAGCAAATATAGTTATCACACAAGGGTTTAACAAATATGGCATAGCTGTGGATACCCATGTTCATAGGGTATCAAATAGACTTGGGTTTGTTAAAACAAAAACTCCAGAAGAAACAGAAATAGAGCTAAGAAGGATAATCCCAAAGAAATATTGGATAGAGTTTAATGATTTATTTGTTTCTTTTGGACAAAACATTTGCACTCCAATATCTCCAAAGTGTTCCATATGCCCTATAAGTAAATACTGTAATAAGGTTGGGGTAAAAACTCACAGATAGAAATCAAACAAATTTATATAATTTTCTCATGGTATAATGAGAGAGATGAGAGGAAAAACTTTTATAACAGAAAAAGCGATTAAACAGATAGCGGTTCTATCTGCTATGAGATGTTATGGTGTTGTTGGTCTCTCTCCTGTCAACCTCAAAGAGAGTATCCAGAAGATACTTGGATGGGATGAGGGAAAAAGAGGTGTTGAAGTATTCATAGACGGCAAAAACATAAAAATAGTCTTTCATGTGATACTCTCCAGAAATATAAATGTAAAAGAGGTTGTGAACAATTTGATAAATCAGACTATTTATGCCTTTGAAAAAATGACAAAATTAACTCCTGAAGTGGTAGTTGTTGTTGAAGGTGTAAAGGAGGGATAACGCTTGGAGATTCTTGATAAGGACTTTCTTGTAAAGTTTTTCTATCTTGGATTTAAAGAGGTTGAAAAGTATAAAGAAGAGATAAATGCACTTAACGTCTTCCCTGTGCCTGACGGAGATACAGGCACTAACATGTATATGACTCTTCTCTCGGCATGGGAAGAGATAAACAGAGAGGAAATAGAAACTACTGATGATCTTATAGGCGCTATCGTAAAAGGAAGTCTCATGGGAGCAAGAGGAAATTCAGGCGTAATTCTTTCTCAGATATTTAAAGGGATGGGAGAGTTTCTAAAGAATAAAGATAAAATAACGGGAAGGGAATTTACTTTAAGCTTTGTAGAGGGAGTTAACAGAGCGTACAAGGCAGTAATAAAACCAGTTGAAGGAACGATACTCACAGTTTCCAAAAGTTTCTCTGTTTCTCTATACGAAAGGGTAAAGGAAGGAGAAAGCCTACATTCTGCATATTTTCATGCTATAAAAATAGCCAGGGATACACTTAAAAAAACTCCTGACATGCTTGATGTACTAAAGGAAGCTGGCGTAGTAGATGCTGGTGGTTTTGGTTTTCTTAAATTTGTTGAAGGTGGTTATAGAGCCTTTGGAAGAGAGGAGATTGAAATGGAAAAGATAGAAACCAAAAGGGAAGTGATTGGAGAAAAAACACTAAAGTATCCTTTTGATACGGTGCTTTTGGTTCGCTCAGACACTTTAACAGAGGAAGTGATAAAGAGAGATTTTAATATAGAAGGAGATTCGCTCATTGTTGGAAAAGAGGGAGATTTAATAAAAATTCACTTCCATACAAAGAAACCTACGGATGTCATTAGATTCTTCATGGATAGAGGAGAGATTGTAAAAATAAATATAGAGAATATGCAGTATGAAGTTGATGAACTTCAGAGAAAAAAAGGGAAAGAGATTGGTATAGTTGCTGTTTCAAGAGGCAAGGGATTTGAAAAAATGCTTAAAGAGTTAGGAGTTGATGTGATAATAGAAGGTGGACAGACCTTCAATCCTTCAACAAAGGACTTAGTAGAAGCAATAGAGAAAGTAAACGCAAAAAAAATTGTAGTCTTTCCAAATAATTCCAATGTAATATTCTCTGCCCTTCAGGCAAAGGAACTCACCAGTAAAGAAGTGGAAGTTATACCTACAAAATCGATACCCCAATGTATATCTGTGGTTTCCAATCTTAATCCAAACGCCTCTTTTGAAGATAATGTTCAAGAAATGATTGAAGTAGCTAAAGAAGTAAAGACCATTGAAGTAACAAAAGCTGTAAGGTCTTCAACATTCAATGGAAAAAAAATAAAGGCAGGGGAATATATTGCAATTTTTGAAAGTAAAGATGTAAGAACCGGTAAAGATCCTGAAGAAGCTGCTCTTTCGTTATTATTAAATCTTGATATTAAATCAGGTACACTCATAACCATATACTATGGTGAAGAGATAGAAGAGAGTAGAGCAGAGAAATTCAAAGATATTGTACAGGATAAATTTCCAGAGAGTGATGTGGAGGTCTATGAAGGGGGACAGCCTCTGTACCCATATATAATTTCACTGGAGTAAAAATGATAAGAATTGTTGTTGATTCATCGTGTGATCTGCCAGATGAGTTTATAAAAGAAAAACAAATTGAAGTGGTTCCTCTATATCTTAAGGTAGACGATAAATTCCTAAAAGATAGGATAGATATAACTCCAAAGGAATCCTTTGGTCTAATGAGAAAGGGGTACAAACTATTTACATCTCAACCTACAGTTTCAGATTTTACAAAGGTTTACAAAAAGATTCTTTCGGCTGGAGATGAAATTATAACAGTTCTTATTACAGGAAAAGGTTCTGGCACTGTCAATGTGGCAAGAATTGCAATGGAAGAGGTTAGTAAAGATAAAATTTCCATTGTTGATTCAACTCAGATATCTGGTGGCATTGGTTTTGTCGTAAAGAAGATAGTTTCTCTTATTGAACAGGGCCTCCCAAGAGAGAAGATACTGAGTTTAGTGGATAGAATAATATCAAATATCCACTTATTTATCGCCCTTGACACGATTAAGTTTACATATGCAGGTGGTAGGGTTAACGATATTAAGAGTTTTGTCACTACCGTACTCAACATAAAACCAATTCTTATAATGAGAGATGGGCTGCCAAGACTCTTAAGAGTAGTTAGGGGAAGGAAGAAATCTCTGAAATTTATAACAAACCTTGTACTAAACAAGATTAAAGAGGAATCCAGAAAGTTTGAAATAGCTTTTCTCCATGCTGATTCCTATGAAGATGTATCAAAGATAAGAGAAGAGATACTTTCTAAAGTGAAACCAGAATTTGAATTTACAAAAATTATAGGTAGCGCTCTCGGGGTGCATGCAGGACCGGGAGCTCTTGGTGTCTGTATTTATTTTAGAGAGGAGGAGCTATGAAAAATTTTGAACTTAAGCCTGAAAAATTAAAAAATACATGTAATCCCGATATATTCAGTTTTAATACAACTGAGGAACTTGAACCTCTCAAGGAAGTTATAAACCAGGAAAGGGCTTTGAGTGCTATAAATTTCTCTCTTGGAATAAAAAATTCTGGATTCAATCTCTTTGTCTCTGGACTCCCTGGTTCTGGAAGGACGTCCATCGTTAGAAAAATCGTAAAGGAAAAGGCGATTAAGGAGAAGACACCTGATGATTGGTGTTATGTCCATAATTTTACAACCCCCGACAGTCCTTCTGTTATAAGGTTTCCTGCAGGTAAGGGTGCACTCTTTGTAAATGACATGGAAGACTTTATAAACACTGTAAGGAAAACAATCCCGAAAGCGTTTGAATCTGAAGAATACGAGAAGAAGAGAGCAGAAGTTATAAAGAAATTTCAAGAAGAAAAAGAGAACCTCTTAAGAGATGTAGAGGAGCTTGCAAGAAAAAGAGGGTTTTTGATACAAGTCACCCCTACTGGAGTAGCCACAATTCCACTCTTTGATGGAAAACCGCTAAAACCAGAGGATCTTCAGAAGATATCTCCAGAGGAACAAAAAAGAATCCAAGAGGAAGGCCATAAACTACTTGAAGAGATAAACAAAATCCTCATAAAAGTAAAGAGGATAGACAAAAAGATAATGGAGAGCCTGCAAGAATTGGATGTAGAAGTTGCAGTTTTTTCAATAGGACACCTTCTTCAGGATATAAAAGAAAAATATAAGGACATCCCTGAAGTGCTTGACTATCTTGAAAATGTCAAGGAAGATATAATTTCACATCTTGATAAGTTTAAGGTTCCAAAAGCAGAAGACGAAGACTTCTATAAGAGATATAAAATTAACCTTATAGTTGATAACTCTAATACAAAAGGTGCACCAGTAATATTTGAGACAAACCCCACTTACTTTAACCTATTTGGTGGCATAGAGTATGAAGCTAAAATGGGGGTAATGGTAACCAATTTTAACCTCATAAAGGCAGGAGCTATACATAAAGCCAATGGTGGATATCTAATAATAAATGCCATGGATTTACTCTCAACTCCTTTCTCGTGGGATGCTTTAAAAAGAACCCTCAAAAATGGAGAATCAAGAATTGAAAATCTTGGTGAACAGTATAGACTCGTCCTTACAAAGACTATAAAACCTGAACCAATACCTATAAATTTGAAGGTCATCCTTATAGGAACTCCTTACCTTTACTACCTTTTATATCATTATGATGAAGACTTTAAAAAGCTTTTTAAAGTGAGAGCGGATTTTGACACATCTATGGACAGAACACCTGATAACATGAAAGCATATGCCTCTTTTATAAGTAGCTTCGTGAGAAGAGAGAATCTAAGACATCTAACAAAGGGAGCAGTTTCTGAAATTATAGATTATGGATCAAGACTGGTAGAGGATCAGAAAAAGATTACAACAAGATTCCAGTATATATCTGACATTATAAGTGAAGCTCACTATTGGGCAGGTCAAGATAATAGTACTTACATTGATAGAAAGCATGTAAAGAAAGCTATTGAAGAGAAGGAATTTAGATCAAATCTTATTGAGAAAAGAATTCAAGAGTTAATAAAAAGAGGGGTGATACTTATAGATACAGAAGGAAAGAAGGTGGGGCAGATAAATGGAATATCTATAATTCAGCTGGGAGATTACGAATTTGGAAAACCAAGTAGAATTACTGCAAACATTCATATGGGAAACAAGGGTGTAATAAATATAGAGAGGGAGGTGAAGCTTTCTGGAAGAATACACAACAAGGGAGTACTCATACTCTCAGGTTTTCTTGGAGAAAGGTATGCTAAGGATAAACCACTTTCCCTTTCTGCAACTTTAACCTTTGAACAACTTTACGAAGAAGTGGAAGGTGATAGTGCCTCAAGTGCAGAACTCTATGCCCTTCTTTCAGCAATTGGAAATATTCCATTAAAACAAAACCTTGCAGTTACTGGATCTGTAAATCAAAAGGGTGAAATTCAACCTGTAGGAGGAGTAAATAGAAAAATTGAGGGTTTCTTTGACACCTGTAAAGTTAAAGGTCTAACAGGAGAGCAAGGTGTCATCATTCCTTATGAAAATATAGAGGACTTAATGCTTAAGGACGAGGTTATAGAAGCGGTAAAGGAGGGGAAATTTCATATTTATGCTGTTAAAACCATTGATGAAGGAATGGAACTTCTAACGGATCTCTCTATGGATGAGATAAATGAGAGAGTTAATAAATCTCTCCACGAGCTTGCATTGGGTTTAAAGAGGTTTGGAGAAAAGGAGAAGGGTGAAGATAAAAACGAAAAGTCCTGAAGAAACTGAAAAGGTTGGTGAGGAGTTTGGAAAAAGATTAAAGCTTGGAGATATTGTTCTGGTAATAGGAGAATTGGGGGCAGGAAAATCTGTATTTATAAGAGGAATAGCAAAAGGGCTTAAAGTAAAAGAGATTGTAAAATCACCATCCTTTGTTATACTTCAGGAATTTGAAGGAAAATACCCATTTTACCATGTTGATCTCTACAGAGTTAACACCCAGGATACTAACGAATTGGGAATCTTTGAACTTATGGATAAAGGAATCGTTTGTATTGAATGGGGTGAAAGAATTCTACCTATTCTTAAACATGTAAAAAAAATAGTCGTAACCATAAAAAAACTTGAGGGAAATTTAAGGGAGATAGAAATAGATGATACATCTATCAATTAATACAGCTATAGAGCCGTATGAAATTGGGGTTTTTGAAGATGAAAAATTTCTTGGAGGTTTTCTCTGGAACTTCTCTGAATCTAAAAAGAATCTGCACTTTGTATTTTTAGAGTCGCTACTAAATGACCTTAAAATTTCTCCTAATGATTTTGAGTTTATAACTATAATAGGTGGTCCTGGAAGTTTTACAGGCCTAAGGATTGGTTTTACGGTAGCGAAGGCTATAGGTTTTGTAAGAGGAATTCCTCTTGTTGTTCCATCAACATTTGAAATCCTAAAACATATAGCAAAGGTGGGTGGCTTATTTGTAATTAATGCAGGACTTGGAGAGGTTTTCGTATCTGATGGTGACAAGGTAGAGATTATGAAATTTGAAGATTTAAAAAGAATGGATAGGATCCTAATTTTTCCTGAAAGAAACCTTTTTATTAAGGTCGGTAAAGGGATAAATATTACTATTCCTATAAGTGATGTTGGAAAAATTGGGTTTTACAAATACAATAAGGGAGAAATAGTTGACTATAAAAATGCTCTCCCGTATTACATGAGAGACACAAAATCAATTTTTAAACCATACAAGGAGGAATAAATTGGATAGAAACAAAATTATAAGCGAGATTGAGAGAAGGCGTGGTTCAAAAGTGATATCTTACTTTCTTGGACCAAACTCAAAAATAGCAGCTGACGCTGTTGAGGTTTTGTTTAAACACTTAAAAATTGTTGGTAAAGTGAAAAATCTGGACCTCTATCTTCACACTACAGGAGGATTGCTTGAAATTCCACTAAAAATAGTTTATCTTATGAGGGAATTTTCTGAGAAATTCTCTGTGATAATACCTTACAGAGCACACTCTGCAGGAACACTTATCTCTCTTGGAGCGGATGAAATAGTGATGGGGAAGATGAGTGAATTTACACCTGTAGATCCTCAAACAATGACCCCTCTAAACCCAAAAGGAGCCAAAGGAAATGTTATAACAGTTGCAGTTCAGGATCTTATATCATTTTTTAATTTCCTGGATGAAATTGGAGTAAAAAATAAAGAAGAAATAGTAGTTAACCTTACAAACCTTCTCCATCCACTTGTTGTTGGAACTGTCAATAGATCTTGGAGTCTCATAAAGCTCATAATAGACAAACTCTTGACTTTAAGTGGGCATAAAGAAGAGGAGAAAGAAAGGATTATAGAATTGCTCTCCGGTGGATTACCATCCCATAGATACCTTATTACAAGATGGGAAGCAAGAGAAATTCTGGGAGATAGAGTAAAATTTGCCGATGAAGAACTTGATGAAATGATGTGGGAGCTTTACGAAATGTATAAGGTAGCCCTCAATCCGTTTACTCCATATAAAAAGGACCCAAGAACTGGAAGAGAGATAAGGAGGGTAACAGCTGCTATTATAGAGACCTCTAACTCTGGCTCACATTTTGTACAGACTCTGGAGAAGAAAGTGCGCCCTGATGGAAAAGTAGAAGAAGCTCCTCTTCAGGGAGGATGGGTAGACTTCAGGCTTCCTCGTTAACCTTTCCTTTCTCAATAAACCTTCTCAAGAAAATTGATATGGGTACGCACAATACGACAGCTACAATTGCCTCTGGTATACCCTGCACTATTCCAATGGTTATAGCCTGTTGAATATTGAATATCTTAAACACAACGGCAAGACCAAGAGTTATAACTGTATTTGTCATACTGCCTATTATTGAAGCAAAGGTCATGGATGAAATCAATGGATCTGTTTTAAAAAGCGCATAAAATATGACAGCTGCAAGTACAAAGGATAAAATAGAGGAAAGATACCTATTGTAGTTTCTAAAAATCCAGAGAAACATTAAAAAGAAAATCAGAGAAAGAAGTATACTTGAATAAGGCAAGCTTCTTTCTCTTTCCCTTTTTAAGAGTTTATACATAAACTGAAATGAAAGCGCAGCAAAAACTCCGATAAGTGGCCTTGCAGGAAATAAAACCCATATTGGAGCAATTGAAGAAAAATAATAAATAGCGGATAGTCCAAAGATTGTACCGACAAGAGCACCAACTTTTGCACCAAGCACAATTCCTGAAATTATAACCGGTATATGCATAAGAGTTGCAGCGCCTGCTGGTGTGGGAACAGTTATGTACCCTAAGTATGTAAATCCAAGAATTATTGTTATTGCTCCAAGTACACCCCCCATGGTTATCTCTCTTGTAGTTAATCTCATTCCTCTCCTCCTTTGAGAGATAGACTGTTAAGTTAAGTTTATCAGACTATCCCATAAATTTAAATTTCTTTATTTGAAGTAAATAGTCTTCCTCTGGAGAAATTCTCTCAAGTATCGCTGGAGTATCTACTTCTACAAGTTCCACTTCTTTCTCTTCTATAAAATCTCTCATGGTTTTTTCATCTGGATAATTAATGATTTCCTCGGCTCCTTTTCTTGAAAACAGGAAAGGATGTCCCAAAAGACCCATAAATACTGGGATAGACATAATTTTTGGCTTAGATAGAATAAGTTTCTCAACTACCTCTTTATCAATAATGGGTTGATTACCAAGACATACAAGAATCCAGTTCAGTTGCCACTTAGCAATCTCTTTTATTCCTGCTTTTAGAGAACAAAGAATTCCGCTACTTTCAGATATGGTTACCACACTTACATCGTTTCTTTTTTTGAAATCACTTAATTCTTTACATACTACAACCACCACTTTCTCTGGCTCAAGTTTCAACACATTATCTATGGTGGTTTCAAGCACACTCCTTTCTACAATAAGTTTTCCTTTTCTCCTGCCGGCAAGAATTATAGAGCCAAATCCCATTAGAATATATGTACCTCCTCAGGACTTATCTCAATTACTACCATATCTCCTACTTTAAAGTTCATTCTCTCAAAATCCCTTCTTGGCATTAAGGAAACGAGATTAATCCCTACATATATCTCTATTTGATAAAAAGCTCCCCTGTTAGCAATTTCCACAACCTCACCCTCAAACTCGTTCTCTCTCCCTTCTTTTTTCATTTTGATTATAACATCTTCAGGGCGTACAGCAATATAAACATTATCGTGAAATTCCTCTTTAGTTTTAAGTTTAAATCCTGGTTTTATTAAGATGTAATGACCTTCTCCAGAACCTTTAAAAATATTTTCAATCTCCACAAATTCAGCAACGAAACGGGACTTCGGTCTTCTAAAAATTTCTGTAGGAGTTCCAATCTGTTCAAATCTCCCGTTGTTTATTACACCAATTCTATCTGACAGGAAGAGGGCTTCTTCAAAATCATGCGTCACATGAATGACTGTGAGAGAGAGGTTCTTTTTGACTTTTTTTAACTCCAGCCAGATCTTTCTTTTAATCTGAGGGTCAAGAGCTGTGGTTGGTTCATCCAAAAGGAGAACCCTTGGATTCCTTACAAGTGCCCGGGCAAGAGAGACTCTCTGTTTCTCTCCCCCCGAAAGATTCTCCGGATATCTATCAAGTATTCTCTCTATTTTGAGTAACTTAATTATGTCATCTTTTAAGCAAGCTCCGCCTATAGTTATGTTCTCTCTCACCGTCATGTGTGGAAAAAGAAGATAATCTTGTGGTACATAGCCTATTCCTCTCTTTGCTGGATGAAGATAATCTACTCTTTCACCACCAATAATTATCTCTCCCTTATCTATTCTAAATCTACCGGAAATTGTTTCCAATAAAAGTGTTTTTCCACTACCAGTAGGCCCAAGAATAGTAAAATACTCTCCCTTTTGTATATGAATTTCTATATCCTTCAGGGAAAAATCACCTAAATTTAAATTAAGGTCCTTAATGATAAGCATTTTCTTTTATCACTCCCCTTACAATAAAGAGTGTCAAGACTGCCACAATCACCATTAACACACCTGCACCTGCTGCAAACTTTATATCACCTGAAGAAACAGAGAGATATACAGAAATAGGTAAAGTTTCAGTCCTTAGCCTTGTGGCACCTGCTATCATTAAGGTTGCTCCGAACTCACCCATGGCTCTACTCCAACCAACTATAGCTCCAGTGAGAATTCCTTTTTTACTTAGAGGAAATACTATCTTCCTGAACACATCAAAATCTGAAAGTCCCATAATCTTACCCATAAACTCATATCTTTTATTTACCTTAAAAAATGCAATTTCAGCACTTCTCTCTATGTATGGAGTTATTATTATGAATTGAGCAAATATCACTCCGAGAGGTGAAAATAAAAAGGAAATTCCAAATCTCTCAATAAACTTACCAAAGCTTCCACCAAATAAAATAAGAAAGGATAAACCTGTAATCAGTGGTGGAAGAAAAATGGGAATGTCTATAATACTCTCCACAATCTGCTTAAGCGGAAAATTAACTCTGGATAAAAAATATGCCATTGGTATGGAAAAAATTAGAGAGAGGAAGAGCGAAATTAAAGATGTAGTAATGGAAAACTTAACAGCGAATATAAACTCCCTGGAAACAAGAGTTTCTTTTAATCCATAGAGTCCTGTTTTTGAAAATAAAGAGATTACGCCAGATAAAATAATTAAAACAAAAAGAATTAGAAAAGCAGAGCTAATCAGACTAATTTTCTTCATCCTTCACCACAAATCCATACTTTTTAAATATCTCTTTTCCTTCTTGAGAGATCACAAAAGATAAGAAATCTCTGCTTAACTTTTCGTTCTTTGTAAATTTAACAATACCTATAGGTATTGTTTTTATCTCATTAAATTTCTCCTCAATGGGAATAATCTCTAAATCTATTCCAAACTGAACAGCAGATGATCGCCATACAATGGATGCATCAACAAAATTACTATTTACATCAAGAACCAACTTGCTAACAGCCCCCTCTCTGACGACAACATTCTTCTTTACATCCTCATAAATACAGGCTTTTTCAAGAATCTTCCTACTGACAGGTCCAATGGCAAGAGAATTTTCATCCCCAAGGGCAATTTTAACTCCCTCCCTATCTAAATCTAAAAGTCCTTTTATGTTTTTGGGATTTCCCCTTTTCACCACTATAACTGGAATATGGTATAAAAATTCAACTCCTTCATCAACCAGATTCTTTTCTTCGGCAATTTTGTAGTGATACATACTTCCAGGCATAAAGAGATCCCCTTTCCTTGTAGTTTCAATCTGCGAAAGCAAACTACCAGCACCACCATATACAATATTGATTTTTACATTGTTTTTCTCCTCATATATACCTTTTAATTCATCCATTGGTTTTTTCATTCCTGCCCCAACAAAGATTAAAAGTTCTTCCTTCTCCTTTTCTTTGCAAGTTACAGT
>CAZNRO010000002.1:0-39526 GCA_964575745.1 uncultured Caldisericota bacterium
TTGTAAAAGGTTTTTTCTTATTCTTGACAAGAGTACAAAAAGTAGTAAAATAACAGAAAAATGGAAAGGAGGTGAGGAGTACTTTACTTTAAAAAGTAAAGTTCCGAGGAGGTGAAGGAATGAAAAAGATTTTAACTTTAATTCTTGTCTTAGCGTTGATTGTTGGTTTTGTGGGTTTAACAACAAGTTGTAAACCTGAAGAAGGGGGAGAAGAGCAAAAGCCGTCCATTGAAACAAGGAAAATTGTAGCACTTCTTCCTTTAACAGGTGTGCTTGGCACTTTTGGTGAAAACAGTAAAGAGACAGCTCTTCTTGCCGCAAAGGATGTAAATTACTGGCTTGAGAGAAATGGGAAAAATTGGAGGTTAGAGGTTAGTGTAGAGGATACAGCAACTGATCCAACCACTTCATTGAAGAAGATGAAAGATTGGTATGGTGCTGGTGTTAAGTTCTTTGTTGGACCTATGGCAAGTGGTTCATGTAAGGAGCTTTTAACCTATGCAAATTCAAACAAGATTCTCTTTGTTTCTCCATCATCTACATCCACAGCTCTATCTATTCCTGATGACTATCTTATCAGATTCTGCCCAGATGACTTTATTCAGGGACCAGCTATCGCAAGACTTATGTGGGAAGCTGGCGTAACAAATGTTATCTTTGTATGGAGAGGAGATACATGGGGTGATGGACTTCAGAGTGCAATAGAGAAGAGATTCACAGAACTTGGTGGTAAGGTATATTCACAGAAATTAAGATACGATCCACAACTTGAAGATTTTCCAAAGGAGGCATCACTTCTTAACAACTATGTCCAGGATCTCATAAATCAGGGAATTCCTAAGGACAGAATAGGTATCTCTTTGGTTGCATTTGAGGAAAGTGCACCATTAATGGAGGATGCAGCTCAGTATCCACTTCTTAAGGAGGTTAAATGGTTTGGAAGTGATGGAACAGCTCTCTCAGAAGCATTAAAATCACATAAAGTTTCTGCTCCATTTGCTACCACAACAAACTTCATAAGCACATTCTATGCACCAGGTCGTTCCAAATATCCCCTCTTTGATTATGTCAGAGGTTTTGTCCATATGTTCTTGAACAGAGAAACTGATTCTTACTCCTATGGAACCTATGATATAGTTTGGTCTCTTGCTTTAGCAATAGATCAGGTAGGTTATGATCCAGAGAAGGTAAAGGATGTTCTACCTGAGGTGACAGACAAGAGAACAGAGCTCTACGGTGCAAGTGGACACATAGTTCTCAATGAGAATGGTGATAGAGCTTTTGCAGATTATGATCTCTGGCTCATCAATGATAAAGGAGAATGGGAAAAGGTCGGTGTATGGCGTGGTGAAACCGACACCATTGAGTGGACAAGAAACCCATATAAATAAAGTGATAGGTTAGGTTGATATAAAAGAGGGGTAAAGAATTACCCCTCTTTTTAAATATAAATAAGGAGGAAAGTATGGATTTACTTGTAGCAACCAACCTTACCAAACGTTTTGGAGGATTAATCGCCGTTAATTCAGTTGACCTGGTAGTAAAAGAGAACAGTTTTACTCTCCTTATAGGACCAAATGGAAGCGGAAAGACCACTTTTTTAAATGTATGTACTGGTGTATTAAAACCAGATGGTGGAAGCGTTCATTTTGAGGGAAAGGATATTACAGGGCTTCCACCCAATAAGATATACGATTTCGGTTTGATAAGGACATTCCAGATACCAATTCCCTTTTTAAGCTTGACAATTCTTGATAATGTTATTGCAGCTATGAGAAATCCGGGTGAATATCCTTTTACTGCTTTACTTAATAGAAAAGAGTGGGTAGGGGTGGAAGAGAAGAACATGGAGAAGGCATTTAGCGTATTAAAAAGAGTTGGTCTTGATAAGATGTGGGAAAAACCTGCTTATTCATTGGGCGGTGCACAACTTAAAATGTTAGAGGTGGCAAGAGCATTAGCGGCAGGAGCGAAACTAATTGCACTTGATGAGCCAATAGGTGGTGTTGATCCAGTATATGCAGATGAGATACTTTCATATCTTAAAGAACTTCAGAAGTCCGGTATAACATTCCTTGTAATAGAGCATAGAATTGACATTATTGCCCCCTATGCTGACTATGCTTATGCAATGAACAGAGGAAACATAATCTCTAAAGGTACTCCAGACGAGGTTTTGAACGATCCTCAAGTTGTAGAGGTTTACATTGGTTAAGGAGGAGATATGTTAAGTGTTAAGAATCTTTATTCTGGATACGGAAAGTTAAGAGTTTTGTATGATGTAAATGTGGAGGTACCAAAAAAGGAGATTACGGTAATTGTGGGACCTAACGGAGCAGGTAAAACTACACTTTTAAATAGTATTCTTGGCTTTGCAGATATATTTTCAGGAAAGATTTATCTTGATGGAAAAGAGATGACAGGTACTCCTGCTCATAAGGTAGCCCAATTGGGTATATCCTTTGTCCCGCAACTTGGAAATATCTTTGCCAATCTGACATTAAAGGAAAATCTAATTATGGCAGCCTATACTCTTCCCAAAAAGGAAGTAGATGAGAGAATGGAGCAGGTATTGGAGATGTTTCCTATAATTAAAGAGTTTTTCCATAGAAAAGCAGGAACACTTAGCGGCGGAGAGAGAAGGATGCTTTCCATTGGGATGGGACTTATGAGAAATCCAAAGATAGTATTACTTGATGAGCCAAGTACTGACCTTGCACCTCTTATAACTAAAGAAGTAATGAAAACAGTAAAAAAACTGAGAGATGAGCTGGGTCTTACTGTTTTACTTGTAGAACAGATGGCAAAATTGGCATTGGATATTGGAGATAATGCATACCTCCTTGTGAGTGGACAGATAAAGTTTAAAGGTAAAGCAAAAGAACTGCTTCAGCATCCAGAATTGTCCAAGCTATACCTTGGAATAAAGGAATAAAAGGAGGAGATGAAATGCCAGGATGGTTAGCAAGCGGTTTAGTATATGCAAGCGGTCTCGCATTAACGGCAGGGGGAATTACTCTTCTATATATAACCACAAGAACATTTAATTTTGCACACGCAAGTATGGCAACTTTTGGTTTTTACATTGTTTACACACTTGTTGCTCTTAAGGGTGGGAATCCATATGTCTACTTCCCCCTTGCATTTCTCTTTGGCTCCCTTCTTGGGATAATTGTATACTTTATCTTAAACAGACCTCTTCTTAAGAGAAAAGCGAACGAGATAACACTTATGATGTCAACTCTTGGATATGATCTTATCCTTTTATCCTTTATACAGATGTACTGTGATTATCTTACCCATGCATTTAAACTCTATCCAAGAAGGGTTACTATGAGTGTTTATGATATTCAGATTGGAGGTATGAATGCATCCACATATTTTGCTCCAATTACAGCAGTTTTGATAATTACTGTTTTAAGCCTGTTTTTGACAAAGACAAAGTTTGGAATTGCTATGCGTGCTACCATAGAAAACACACCTCTCTCTGAGGCATCTGGAATAAATTCTGATAAGGTCTATATGACTTCATGGATAATAGGTGGTGGTATGGCTTCTCTTGGTGGTGCAGTTCTTGCAATGGCAACAACTGGAAGTCCAGTTCTTGGGATGAACTTAATTGCAAATATGTTTGCTGGTGCAATACTTGGAGGTTTATATAGTATATATGGAGGACTGTTAGGTGGTTTTGTTGTTGGTCTTGCAGAGTATGCAATAGTGTATTGGCTTGCAGAAAGTGTAGGAACATGGATTCTTGGATACAGACTTGCAATACCACTTCTAATAATGGTCGTAACCCTTCTATTCTTCCCGAGAGGTCTTGCCGGTATACAGTGGGGAAGAGCTTTCAAATCTTTATCCTCTAAAAAAGGAGAGGCATCATGAAGAAGATATTTAAGTTTCTTTTAAGGAGAGATGTTTTAATTTCACTTCTTGTAGTAATTGCGTTTCTATTTATTCTTCTTTCATCCGGTTTCTCACTGGTCTCTTCAATCCTCATAGATGCTTCTATATTTATAGTTATTACTCTTAGTTTGAACCTTGAGACGGGTTTAACAGGAGTTCCACAGTTTGGAAGAGTAATAGCAGTTATAGCAGGCGCTTTTGCAGTTGGTGCAATTCCAGGAAGAATCATGGCTCTATTTATGCATCTTCCGGCAGGAGCAGAATATGCAAACGATTCAGTGAATTATAAGGTAGTTCCTGTTATAAATAAACTCTTAGAGACCAGCCCTGCCCTTTCCATTCTTGTATTAATAATGAGTCTAGTAATTGCTGCTATTTCTGGAGCTATTATAGGATGGATTACATCAAGACCAGCAATTAGATTGAAAGAGGCTTATCTTGGAATATCATTGCTTGCTATTGGAGATTTCTTAATGTGGGTTGGTCATAACTGGGAACCTCTTGTTGGTGGTACTACTGCAGTTTTTGTTCCAGATCCATTGAGGGCCTTTGGTGTTAATAGGATGATAATGGCTCTGATTATGACCGTGGTTCTTGCAGTAATCGCCTATATTATACTGGAGAAACTAACATGGTCTCCATTTGGAAGAACTTTAAAAATGCACAGAGATTCAGATCTTGCAATGAGTGTTTATGGTAAAGATAAGGTGAAAGTTAGAACCAGAAGTTTGGTTATAGGTGCTGCTTTGGCTGCTGTTGCTGGGGGAGCCTATGTTATATATACAGGAACATGTACTGCTATAAGCTTCACCCGTCTTAACTGGACATTCTGGCCATGGGCGTATATGATGCTTGGAGGGATTGGTAGTAATACAGGAGTTCTTCTTGGAGTCCTTGCCCTCGCAATAGCAAGATCAATGATAGTTATATACAGGGGAGCTGTCTTTGGTTTTCTTATGGCATGGGGAATTGATCCAATATGGCTTGAATATACCCTTCTCGGCGCAGTTATCATTATAATAATTCTGTTCTTCCCTCAAGGTCTTGTTCCAGAAAGAACTGAGACCATTTTACCTCCTAATAGGGTAAAGAGAATATACGAAAAGATTATAAAGAAGGAATAATCTAATTAATAGTTTTGAATAGGTTTTACTTCTATTCCCTGAATTAGGGGGTGAAGTGATTTTATATTAAATTTTAAAAATAGGGGCTGGGGTTTGAAATGAATTGGTAAGAAGTTTCAATACCTTCTATCAAGGATTCCTCAATTGATAGACCTTCAACAATAGCGTGTATAAATCCAGCAGCAAAAAAGTCTCCTGCTCCAGTTGGATTAATTATCCCTCCTCTTTTTACACTAATCTTTATGAAAACCTCTTTGTCCATGTATAGAACCCCTTTTTCTCCTCTGGTAATTATTATTCTATCTGTATATTTTAATAACTTTTCTCTTATTTCAGAAAGTTTACTTTTCCCTGTAAATAGTTGTGCTTCAGTTTCATTCATAAATATGAATGAGAAATTTCTTAAAAGGTCGAGTATTTTTTCTTTCCTTTTTATAAGAATTTTTGAGAAGGACAAAGTTAAGGTTTTTTCCTTTACGCTGTCCTTTATCCTATCAAAGATTTTAAAGCCATTTTCTTCAGAGAAAAGATAGGGAGATATGTGAATAATATTTGTTTTCTCAAGCAAACTAAGCCATCTTTCTTCAAACTTTAGGTATCTGTTAGCTCCTTTAAAACCAATCATTGTTTTTTTATCATTCTTAATCAATACATAGACTATACCTGTAGTAGCATTTACTCTCTGGATAAAGGATGTGTCAATAAACTTTCCTATTTTTTCAATAATGTAATTTCCTATAACATCATTTCCAATAGCACCTATTAAGGTAGTATCTACTGAATTCATTGCTAATGAAATTGCTGTGTTTAGAGCTGCTCCACCTGGTCTTATTGAAATGTGTTTAGGATGAATCGATTCCTCTTCAGAGGGAAATTTATCCACAAAACCCATGATGTCAAGATTTATGTCTCCAATTACCACCACTTTTTTCATCTATTGATGAGTCCTTTAAGGGTTTTTAAGTCCTTAATGTATGCTTCTTCCCCTCCCGGGGTTTCAAGAATCATGGGAAGATCAGAAAATAGTTTGTTATTTACAAGGAATCTAAAAGCCTCAAGTCCTATTTCTCCATCACCGATGTTTGTATGTCTATCAACCCTTGAGGCTAATGGTGTTTTTGAATCATTTATATGAAAAGCAAGGAGATTATCTAAACCGATTATTCTGTCAAATTCTTCAAGAACTTTCTGGAAACTTTCCTTGCTTCTAATATCATAGCCGGCTTCAAAAACATGAGCAGTATCAAAACATACCCCCACTCTTTGTTTGTTTTCTATTCCATCCATTATTTCCTTGATATGTTCAAACCTATAACCTATATTTGTTCCCTGTCCTGCAACTGTCTCCAGAAGTATCTTTACATCTGTGTGAGATGTTTTCTCAATGATAAAATTCATGCTTTCTGTTATAATTTTTATGCCCTCTTTTTCACCATGCCCGAGATGAGATCCGGGGTGAACAACTATCATAGGGACCGAAAGTAGATGACACCTTGTTATCTCATCTATGAAAGACTCCCTTGATTTTATAAGAGATTCTTTTTTGGGACTTCCAAGATTGATAAGATATGATGAATGAGCAACAACCTTCTTTATCCTGCTTTTCTTAAAATTCTCCTTAAATCTTACTATATCCTTTTCATTATAAGGTTTTGCTTTCCACTGTCTTTGATTTTTTGTAAATATTTGGATGGAATCACAACCAATACTTTCTCCTCTTTCTAAAGCCTTAAAGATACCTCCAGCAATTGAAACATGAGCACCAAGTAATCCCATATTTAAATTATACACTTTTTTGAAAGACATACTGTGGTATAATTCTATAGGTTATAATTTTAAAGTGTAAAGGAGGATTTGTATGAAAAGGAAAATTTTAGTAACGGTGCTTTTAATTACACTTGTGGGATTAGGGGTATTCACCTATTCCTGTGCACCTGAAGAAAAGCCAGAAGAGAAACCGAAATTTAAGATGGCAGCAATATTTCCGGGATCTATTCAAGATGCAGACTACAATACCATAGGTTTTGTTGCTCTTCAGGATGTAGGTAAAGAGTATGATCTTGAAACGGCATATTCAGAAAAGGTTGCAGTGCCTGATGCAGAAAGAGTTATGAAAGAATACATCAATGAAGGTTATAACATCATATGGGTTCACGGTTCACAGTTTAATGGTGCCGCAAACAACATTGGAGATGATTATCCAGATGTAACATTTATTCTTGAGGTTGATGCAAAACCCGAAAATCTAAAGCCAAACTTCTGGTATATGGATAGAAACTTTTATACAGGTTTTTATGTTCTTGGAGCACTCGCTGCTCTGAAAACCGAAACAGGTAAAATTGGTTACCTTGGAGGACTTGAGCTTCCATTTACCCGTGGAGAGATCAATGCAGTTAAACAGGCTATAAGAGATCTTGGCTCCAATGCGGAACTTCAGTACATCTATGTGGGCGATTTCAATGATCCAGTAAAAACAAGACAGGCAGCTGAAGGTTTGATTTCAAAAGGAGTCGATGTAATACTAAGTTCAGTAAATCTTGGAAACTATGGTCTCTACAATGCCGTAAAAGAAGCTGACAGGAAAGTATACATTACAACAAAATACACAGATAAAAAGGTTCATGCTCCAGATAACTATCTTACCTCAGACCTCTTTAATTTCAGTGTTCCTCTAAAGGAGATTGTTGGTAAGATTCTAAATGGAGAAAAGGGAGGATTCACAGAGTTAAAGTATGGAAAAGGACAGGCAAGATATGCTCAGTTCCCAATAAGCAATGTAACCGAGGAGATTAATGCAAAGGTTCAGCAGATTGCCGATGATGTGGAATCAGGTAAGATTAAGGTGATAAAGAATTTAGAAACTATTGAACCATAAGGAAAAGTAGAAAGAAAAAAAAGGGGCTCAATTGAGCCCCTTCTAAGAATTTAAGGTGAGACGATGAACAAAGAGATTTTTGTTGAACTAAGAAATGTAAGAAAAGTTTTCGGAGAAGTTGTTGCCCTTGATAATGTTAATTTTTCTGTAAGGAAGGGAGAAATCAGAGGATTGTTGGGGGAGAACGGTGCTGGAAAATCAACATTAATGAACATCCTATATGGACTTTACAAACCAGATAAAGGTCAAATTTTTATTGAGGGAAAAGAGGTAAAGATAAGATCTCCATTTGACTCAATAAAACTTGGTATAGGAATGGTTCATCAAGTGTCTACCCTTGTGCCAGAGTTTACCGCTGTAGAGAATATAATGCTTGGCACACCAGAAGATAAACTTACTCTGCCTATAAAAAAGGAGAGTAATAGAATAAAGAAGATGGCAGAAGATCTTGGTTTCGAGTTTCCTCTCAACGTAAAGGCGAGAGAGCTTCCTGCAGGTGTTAAGCAGAAGATTGAAATAGTAAGAGCGCTATATAGAGGAGCAAAACTACTTATACTTGACGAACCAACAACCTCTCTGGTAGAGGCAGAATTCCAGCAGCTGTTAAAATCTCTCAAGATGCTCGTAAAGAAAGGCGTTACTGTCATATTTATAACTCACAAGATAAGAGAAGTTATGGATGCCTGTGATTCAGTAACTGTCTTAAGGAGAGGAAAGGTCCAGGGAACACTTGAAAGGGAGAAGATGAGCAAAGAGAGTCTTGTCAAGCTCATGTTCATGGAAAAGGAAATAAAAGTTAACGAAAGTGCTCTCCCGAAGGTTGAGTTGCCAGAGGTTGAGAAGTCAAAAGAGCCAGTTTGTGTTGTTAAGAACATAGAAGTTGAAGCAAGTGAAAAGACACCAGGACTTAAGAATGTATCTTTTGAAGTGTATGGTGGTGAGATATTTGGAATTGCATCTGTTTCTGGAAATGGTGAAAAAGAACTTGCAGAGGCGATGATAAAACCCTCCATTCTTAAAAGTGGAGAAATCCTTATCAATAGAGAAAGGGTGAATGGTTTATCCACCCTTAAAGTTTTTTCCAAAGGAGTTTTCTATACACCAGAGGATAGAATTAAAGAAGGAATTTTACCAGATGGAAGCATAAAAGAGAATGTGCTTTTAGGACATCACGCAGAGGAAAGATTCCTAAAGAGAAATGTTTTTATTGATTGGGAAGAGGTTAGAAATGTTTCAGAGAGAGTTGTAAAAGACTATAACGTATTTACTCCCAATGTTGAAATTGCTATAAGAAAACTCTCCGGAGGTAATATACAAAAGGTTATTATTGGAAGAGCCTTTGTTAATCCAATTGATTTCCTTGTCACCCACAACCCCACATCTGGACTTGACATTTCCACTGTAGAGTTTATCTTTGAAAAACTGGTGGAGATAAGAAGTAAAGGTGGAGCCATACTCTGGATCAATGAGGATCTTGACGAACTTATGATTTTAAGCGATAGGATTGGAGTTATACATAAAGGTGAACTTAAGGGAATATTTAATAGGGACGAGTTTGATAAGTATAAGATTGGTTTGCTTATGATAGGAGGTTAGTGTGGCTGAAAAAAAGGATAAAAAAGTTCTTGGTCCATTTTTAAGAAACATCTCTGTATATTTGATTGCTATTTTACTTGCTTTTAGCGTTTTCTCCATACTTGTTGGTCTCATGGGATTTAACATATTCAGAGCCTTAAGAACTCTGACTACTACTTCATTTAAATCCGCCTTTGGTTTTCAAGAGACAATCAAAAAAACCATTCCTCTTATATTCACTACATACGCTTTTACTATACCATTTATGATAAAGTTCTTTAATATTGGTGGTTGGGGACAGATGTTAATGGGTGGAACTGTAGCAACTGTTGTTGGACTCTCTCTTGCTCCATTAAATCTTCCTGCCATAGCATTAATTCCTTTACTTTTAATTTCTGGAATTCTTGCTGGAGGTCTATTTGCACTTATTGCTGGATACCTCAAAGCAAAATATGATATAAACCCGATAATCTCAACCATCATGCTGAATTTTGTGGCAGCACTCTTTGTAAACTTCATTGCAACTGCTCCACGCTTTAAAGATCCCCTTGAAGGACATCCTATCACTATACCCCTTCCGAAGTCTGCAACACTCCCATTTATTGGTGGAATACCATCTTCAATTATATTTGCAATTCTTGCTATTATTTTTGTTTACATTCTTATCAAAAAGACAAGGCTGGGATATGAAATTACTGCTGTAGGTTACAATCTCTTTGCAGCCCAAACCTATGGAATAAACTTTGCAAAAACTATTATGGTTACATTTCTTATAGGAGGTGCTTTGGCAGGTCTTGGTGGAGCTTTAGAAATTATGACTATTCATGGTAAATTAATAGAAGGTTTTGCAAAGACCAGTGGTGCTCAGTATGGTATATTTGGAATTCTTACAAGTCTTATAGTGGCAGGAGATCCCATTGGGGTTCCTATTGCTGCGTTTCTAATGTCTGTTCTTCTTGTAGGAGCAGATGCTCTTCAAAGGACTATGCAAATTCCGGTTGAACTTGTTTTCCTTTCACAGGCACTGATTGTTCTGTTTATTGTGGTTATAAGAAAGAAGTTTTCGGTAAGGAGGTAAGATATGGAGTTTTTAAATAATTTTGTAACCCAGACCATGGTTTATACAACAGTTTACACTCTTGTTGCTTTAGGGATTGTTATTGCTGGAAGAACAGGAATTTTTAATGTTTCAGGTGAGGGAGTTATGCTTGCCGCTGCATCCAGTGGTTTTATAACAGCATACCTAACCGGAAATTGGTTTCTCGGTTTCCTCATGGGAGCACTTATGGGAGCAGCGTTTGGACTTATGCTTGCCTTCATACATGAAACATTTAAGGTAAACCAATTCATTTTAGGTATATCTCTTGTTATTTTAGGAGGAGGACTTTCAGATCTCATATATAAGATAGTTATAGGAGTTCGTTTATCTGCTCCAGAAGCACCACCTACACCAGTGGTGAGAATTCCAGTTATCTCCAACATTCCAATAATTTCAGGCTTCTTCAATCAGGATGTGATTGTTTACTTCATGTATGCTGCCACAATTGTGGCATACTGGTTCTTCTATAAAACAAAAATTGGACTTGAAACAAGAGCTATCGGTGAAAATCCAAAAGCAGCAGATGTTGTGGGTGTTAATGTTGTAAGAAGAAGATACCTTGCCACTATAATAGGTTCAGCATTAATTGGTGTGGCAGGTGCATACCTACCTATAGCAATTACAGGGACATACTCTCCAGATATTTCTGCTGGAAGAGGTTTTATGGCTATAGGAATAGCAATTTTTGCCAGCTGGAAACCACAGAGAGCAATTCTTGGTGGATTTCTCTTTGCTGCCATTGAGGTTATTTCCTATCAACTTCAACTTATCTCAGGAAACATTCCTTACCAGTTCTTCCTTATGCTTCCATTTGTTTCAGTACTCATAATCATGATGATATTTAGAAAACAAGTGGAATTCCCTGCTTCAGTTGGAAAGCCATACAGTAGAGAATAAAAGTGAATGTTGAAATAAAATCAGTTAATAAGGGAAGTTCCAATTTTGCCTTCTCCTGCCTTAAAGAGGAAAAGAACAATCCTTTAAACATAACTTCTGAAGTTTCAAGAGAATACTTTAAAAATGAAGTTGGAAAAAGTTTTTCGGGCTATCACCTGTTTATAGATAGTAAAATTTCAGGTCATCTCTACTACTCCATATCCCAAAATTCCATTCTTCCATTTACTGCAGAGGATAATGTAATCCTTATTATATGTACATGGATATTAAGAAAATATAGAAATATGGGGCTTGGAAAGAGGTTGTTTGAGAGATTAAAAGAGGATAATAAAGATATGAAAGGGATAGTGGTTAGAGCAACTACAAGCCCCATATTCATGTATTATACTCATTTCCAGAGATTTGGATTTAGACCGGTTTATCAGGATAAGGGATATGTGTATATGTATCTTCCTCTGAAGGCTGAAAAGGTTAAGGTTATTATAAGAAAGGAAAAAAATATAAATAAAGAAGGTATATTTATTCTAAGGAATAATTTTTGTCCCATGATTCCGTTTAAAGTGAAAGGAATTAAAAAAATTGCTACTGAATTAAGTATTCATTATGAAGAAGTGGAAATTAATCACGAAAATATAGAAAAGTATGGGATTGATAATGGTGTATTTATAAATGGAATGAAGTATCCATACAATGTTGGAGATAGAGATTTAATCAAGAAAGTTATTAATGAGAATCTTCATTAAATTTCTTTATTAAGATAGGTTTCTATTTTATCCCAAAGTTCAATCATTATATTTTTGGCTTTACTCTCTTCTTCATAGATAACCACAGGTTTTCCCATTTTTAAGGATTCAACAACCACTGGATCAAAAGGTATCTCTCCAAGAAATATAGCACCCTCTTCTATAGATTCCTTTTTGATCTTTTCTGACATATCAGGATTTAGGTCAGATTTATTTATTATAATGAATGGTTTTATTTTAAAGTGGCGGAACAATTCCATTAATCTCTTTAAGTCTGAGAGTCCAGATTCTGTAGGTTCAGTAACTCCAATTGCATATTTTAATCCAGAGAGAGTGGAATTTACAGGACAACCAATTCCTGGTGGTCCATCTACTATGATGTAGTCTGCTTTTTCCTTTTCTGCATAGTATCTGGCAACATTTCTTATTATAGCCACAAGTTTTCCAGAATTTTCTTCTCCAACACCTAAGAGACCATGAACCATCTTTCCATATGGTGTTTCTGATACGAAATACTCACCAGCTTTATTCTCTCTCATCTCTATTACCTTAACGGGACATTGAGTAAAGCAAACTTCACAACCTTCACATAGAGCAGTATCTACAACATAATCTGGTGAGATAGCATCAAATCTACAGACATCTATACAGATTCCACACTCTATACAGGAATCCTTATCTATATAAGCCTTTTTCATACCAAAGAAATCTTTTTTGATAAGAATTTCAGGTTTTAAAAGAAGATGTAAATCAGGAGCGTCTACATCGCAATCTGCAATTATTTTATTCTTTGCAAGAACCGAGAAAGAAGCAGATACAGTAGTCTTTCCTGTTCCTCCCTTTCCACTTACTATGGCAAGTTCAATCATTTATTTCCTCCAGAATTTGGTTGTATAGGTTTAGAAATGTATCTTCCCACTCTTTGTCAATCTCAGATAAAGTTATTCCTTTTGAATAACTTTCAGCTATCCTTCTTTCAAAAGGAATTTTTAATAAAACTTTAATATTCTCCTTTTTAAGATATTCGTCAAGTTCGTTAAAGCCTTTCATTTCTTTATTAATAATTACCCCAAATTTCTTGTTTAAATCTTTAACCACCCCTACTGCAATTTTTAAGTCAAAAAGACCGAAAGGTGTAGGTTCGGTAATGAGTATTATGTAATCTCCACCTTTTGATGCCTCAACCATTGGGCAGGAAGCTCCTGGAGGTGAATCATATATTAATATTTCTCCATCTCTTGTTTCTTCCAGGGATTTTTTCTTTACAATTCTTATAGCACTTGTTGTTGTAACTTCTGAGATGTTTAATTTTCCTTCAAAGAATTTTAAATTTTCTCTTTTCCCGTATGTAAGAGTTCCTATTTCTCTTGGAATTTCAAACATCGCTTTTTCAGGACAGTTCAGTACACAGTTACCGCAGCTCTTACAGAGCTCAGGAAAAATTTTAACTTCATTGTTAAAAGATAGTACCACTGCTGCGTTATAGGCACAAACCTCCTGGCATACACCGCAGAAGTTACATTTATCATAATCCACCTTTGGAAAAGGAAGAGCTATGGGCTCTTTTTTTTGTATTTCAGGTTTGATAAAAATATACCCATTAGGCTCCTCTACATCAAGGTCTATATAAGTCGTTGGGTATTTTTTAGACAAAGAAAGGGCAAGGGAAGTGGAAATCAGAGTTTTCCCTGTACCTCCCTTGCCCGATGTAACTGTGATTTTCATCTATTATCTTTAATCTCTTTCAGGAGATCCTTTATCTCTTCAATCTCTTTTTTTAGATTATCCAATTCATCTTTAAGAGAATGAATTTCATACATAGGTGGAACTGGTGGGGGTCCCATAGGTTCAATTCTTCTTGGAGCTTCGTAGGATGGTTGTGTTCCGCTTTTTGCCATTTCTACAGCATCCTTTACTGTTGTTCCAGGAGGAACTCTTACCAATTCAATTCCTGCACTGGATAGAATTCCTGCACTGTTGGGACCAAAATCTCCGCTTACGATTTTTCTTACACCTTTACTGATAATAAACTGAGCTGCTTGAATACCTGCACCCTGTGCTGCCATAGCAAATTGATTTGGAATCACCTCAAAGTCCATGGTATCAGTTTCAACAATTATATAGTATGCACACCTCCCAAATCTTGGATCAATCTGAGACTCAAGAGTCTCTCCTGTTGATGTTACCGCTACTCTCATAGTTTATCTCCTTTTTAATTCTTCTATTAGTTTTTTAATTGTATCAAGTTCTCCTTTTAAATTTTGTATTTCATTTCTTATATTATCTATGTCAGGTGAATATGTTTCATAATTGGTTGTTGGATAAGAGTATCCATAATAATTGGATGGGTAATATCCACCATATCCATAGCCGTAGTAAGGATAATTCCATCTCCAACCTCTGGGTAGACCTGTCCAGGGGCAATAGCCAAGTGTTGCTCCCCATCCAAATCCTCTTCCAAATCCACCAAACCATCTTCCGAAGCCCCAGCCTCTACCAAATCCTCTTCCGTATCCCCACATTGTCTTTCACCTCCTTTCTATTATTAGTATAAATGAATTGAAAAAGATTGTCAATATTTATTCCTTTCCAAAAATTTCCTTATTATAAAAGATGCAACCTCAATTCCCTTTGTTCCCCTTCCAAAAGCAGCATCAATTCCACAATCGTCCTTTATTTCATCTGATAGTTGGGTTCCTCCTCCAATTATCAATAGTTTATCCCTCACACCCTTCTCTATTGCTATCTGGTTTAATTTTTTAAGGTTAATCCTGTGCACATTGCCATGAGTCACTGTGGTTGAAGCAAGAACTACCTTTGCTCCTACTTCAATTGCAGCATCAATAACCTTTTTAGGTGGAACACTTGTTCCAAGATATATCACTTTAAATCCCCATTTCTCAATCCCTTCATGCTTTATATCAATTATTTCCTTAAGACCTACATTATGTTCGTCCTCGCCAAGAGTTGCAGCAACACACTTTATTCCGCCAAGTTCTTTAACTTTTTCTCTTATAATTTCATCTGAAAGGGGTTTTATTTTTTCTTTTACCTTTATTTCACTTTCCTTTATGAAGAACGGAACCTCTCCTTTGACCTCTATGTAGCTTCCCTCTGCTGGGTGAAGAACCTGTTCATGTACAACTTCAACATTTTTCAAACCAAGCCTTTTTGCAATCTCTTCTGCTGCATAAGGTGCTTTTTCAGAGCCAATGGGAATAAACATTGATAAAAGAACAACTCCATCATTCTTCCACTGAACCTCTGGTTTAAAAAGTCCTTCTTTTTCGTACTTCTCCTGCTCTTTAAGTCTTATGTTTACATTGTCTGTTGGATCAAGTTCATCAATGTAAACTATTTTCTCCCTTTTACAAAGTGTACAACCATCTATTAAATCACAGGGTTTTTCAATCCCTTCTGGTAAATTGTTGTATCCAAAGTGATGACAAACTGGAGCAAGGTAATCTTCCTCCCTCTTAACAACAGTTTCTGCTTCGTCTCCTTCATCTACTGGCCTTTTTATTCCATCTCCCACTCTTTCTGGATACATACCTGAATCAACAAAAAACCCTTCTTCCAATGCTTTGAAGTATCCACCAATCTCAATAATTTCCTCAAGGAAGAGTACAGCTCTTTCAATGAGCTCCCTAACCTTTTTCTTCATGTATCCATTCTCTCTTATCTTTAAAACTTTCTTTATTCCATCTGAAGCAATGAGAGTTTGCTTTGCAGTATTTATTGCATTAATGGAGTTGTAATGCCATGGAACGTTTCTTCCCTCGTCTGGTGTTATAGTGGATTGTACATCTACAGATGTTAACCTTGATATAAGTGTATTTAATGTGTGATTTACAGTTGCCTCCCTTGTATCAGACTCAATGTATTTTGTGTTCATTTGAGCTCTAAATCTGAAACCCTTAAATACCTTCCTTAAAGCTACAGCATAGGGTATATCCAGTCTTAATGAGGGCCATGGAGGAGCATCTGGCGGGACTGTGGAGAGAGCTATTAAATCTTTTCTCATCCCAACTTTTAGTGAAAACAAAGAATTTATTGCGTGCTGTACAAAGAGTTCTGGCATGACTTTAAAACCATACTTTGCAGTTGCGTTTGCGTTGTGAGCACCGTCAATCTGTAGCATATTTGCGCTTGCCATTATTCTTTTTGCTACAGCAGCATCAACAAAAGATCTAACTGGATTTATATTCCTGTAAAGGATATTGTATTGGGGATCCTGATGAGCACCATTAACTCCCTCCTCTGCAAACAAAACTGCAATTTCTGGACCTGCAATGCCAGAAACATAGGAGTGAAAATTTATGGGCCTTCCGACTTCATCTTCTATTAAATCAAGTGCCTTCCTTGTTGCTCTTATTTGTTTTCTTGTAATGGGTATCCCTCCCACACCCTCAGGAGTGCCTTCAATAAGTCCATCAAAATGACTCTGACCAAGAGTTCTTATTACCATCATGTGATCTGCACCATGCCATGCAGCCATTCTCATTCTTCTTATATCATCCTCAAACCTTCCAGAGGCAATTTCCACTGTTATAATGCAGTCAGGTTGGGGATCTATATAATCCATCTGGCGGGAAGCCGGAAGAGGTATACTTTTTTTTAGTGGTTTACTTGTTTCAAAGTATGTATGCATTCCTATCTTTTGCTCTGGAATCTTCTCTCTCCATGTCCACCCATACCTTCTTGGTGTGTAATTTTCAAGATTCTTTAATATCTCTCTTATATCAATTTTTTTGTCTGGCTTTAGCTTCATGTTTCCTCCGATAATATTTAGTTATCTTATCCCAGCCAATCCCTTCTGATAATTCTTTTCCTGCCTTTAGATAATCCTTTTTACTCATCTCAGAATAAAGAAGAACAACTCTTCCAGCACCATGTCCAAGAAGATTCTCTTTTACCATCCTTTCAACTATTTTCTTTGCTTCAATGCTTGAAAACCCCATACGAAGTAGAACACTTCTTTCAATAGATGGAGAAGTGTGTGTTCTTGCAAGCTCAACAAGTGGATCAACAATTTTTTCTGTAAGTTCCCAGAAATACTTTATTAATTCCTCTTCATCCATGTTTTTTAAGTGCTCTCTTCTTTTTTCATAATCATCTTTTCTATGCATTTATCTTTACTCCTTTCTCAAAGAGGAATTTTTCAACAAAATCTCCACCATCTTTTACCTCTTCTTTTAAAAACCTTAGCTCTTTGGATGAGATTTCATCTATTCCTTTCAATCTATGTTTAAGGTAGGACCTTTTAATATCTTCCATTGGGTATTCCTCAAAACCAAGTTCTTTTACATCCTCTGGAATAACAATTTTCTTTCCAGGAATGTTGTCTTTTGGATTTCCAATAGTTACCTCAATTCCCATCTCTTCAGCAAAGGTTAGTTGAGCATAAGGGTGTTTTCCAGCGCCTGTATATTCTGTTTCCTGAACCACTATTATCTTGTCCTCAGGCAGCTCTCTTGCAAAAGGTATTGCTGCTGACAGAGAAGTATTTCCAGCAGGTCCTCTCTCTATTCCCTCAATCTGTGCTAAAAGAATTGTTGTGTAAAAAACTTCTCCTTGAGAGACAAGAAGGTATCTATCCATATATCTTAGCGGTCTTGCTGCATTTATTGGCACATCCACTCTGTCTGGATTTATTGCAAAAGGTACACCAAAACCTGTGTGGCCAGTTGTAAAAGATTTTCTATTAAAGTCATAATCGCTTGCCATATGAAGTCCTCTTAGGTCCACTGAAACTCCAATAATCTTTGTATCTTTACACCCAGCTTCCATTAAGCCTCTTGCAGTCCCTGTTACATTTCCACCCCCTGCATGAGTTACAAGAACATAATCTGGACATCTTCCATATTTTTCCTTTACCTCAATACCTATTTCATAACCCAATGTTTCAATCCCTTTTATTCCATAGGGAGTGTAGAGTGATGCATTAAAATAACCAGTTTCGTCAAGGAGAACAAGAGCCCAATAGAATAGTTCTGGTCCAACAGTAAGTTGCCATACTTCTGCTCCATAAGCTTCACATTTTCTTCCCTTCTCAAGTATTTCAGGTTGACCAATCCCTTTTGAGTCAAATACCTCTTGAACGATTATGCATTTTAAATTTCTCTGGGCTGCCTGAGATGCAACTGCAGCTCCATAGTTTCCGCTTGTTTCTGCAATGACGCCTTCATAACCCTTTTTCTTTGCCTCATACACCGATAAGGCAGCTCTCCTTGACTTGAAGGATCCTGAAGCGTTTGCTGCTTCATCTTTCAAAAGAATTTTTGCTCCAAAACCCTTTCTTGATATTTTTTTAATCACTCTATTTAGGTTTTTCAATTCATACATAGGTGTATTGCCTACTTTTGTTTCATTGAGTATCTTTCCTACATCTTCTATGGAGTATCCAATAGAACTCATCAATCCTTCATAGTTAAATCCAATTTTCCCAAATCTGAATTTATCGTAATCAAGTCCTCCAAGACATTTCTTCATAATTTCTGGACTTTTTCTCATAAACTCTTCAACTTTACCCATTCTTGTCCTCCAGATATCTTTCTCTAATTTTCTTCCCAATATCAACCAGTTCTCTTATTGGTTTACCAAAGTTGTGTTTGTAAGGGGGTGAAACCGAAATAAGAATTCCTCGTACTTTTCTTCCAATGGGTGTTTCAATCTCAACAGTATCTCCAATGTTTGCATCATGCAGTAAATACCCTCTTACCTTTGCCTCAAAAGGAACTTTTTTAGTATCGTTAGGTAAATGTTCTGCTCTTTCCTCTGGTTTAAGTAAAACCAGTTTTATTTCCACATAATCTCCTTTTCTTACCATGTCCCCTCCTTTAATCCTCTTTTTCACCTCTACCAGTATATAAAAAAGAAATCAGCCTGTCAAACAGGCTGATGGCGAAATTTTTAAATATTAAATTTTAAAAAACCTAAATTGTGGACTTAAGCCTCAACTATGCTGCTAAATCTTCTCCTCCATCCACTCTTATCACATTTCCTGTCATCCAATGTAAATTTTTATCCGTTAGAGCAGCTATAGCTTTTCCGATGTCTTCTGTAGTTGTAAGTCTTTTACTTGGATTTTTAAGTTTTGCAAGTTTTACGAGTTCTTCATTACCGGGAATTTTTCTTAAAGCTGGTGTGTCTGTAACTCCAGCTTTTATTGCGTTGGCAGTTATACCAAAAGGTGCAAGTTCATAAGCAAGCTGTCTTATATAGGATTCTATGGCAGCCTTTGCTGCTGAAACTGCTCCATAGTATGGAAATACTCTTTCATCCCCAGAGCTAACCATAGCAAAGATCCTTCCTCCATTTTTAAAGAGACCTTTGTAAAATATATCTTGAACCCAATAAACAAGTTGGTTTGCCATAACGTCAAGTGTCATTTCAAGTTGTTTTTGATTTAAAGCTTCTTCTTTATCCTCCGCTATGAGCTTTCTGAGTGTTCCAAAGGCAAGGGAATGCATAACTACAAAAATGGAGTTTTCTTCACTATCATTTTTGAACCTTTCTTCAATTTTATCCAATACATATTTTCTGTTGTTTGGATCTGCTGCGTTAAGATTAAAAAATTCTACTTCTACACCCTGCTCTTTTATTTTATTTATTACTTTCTCCACCTTTGGCATATTTACCTTTCTATCAAAATGTACACCAAAAATGTTGAAACCTTTTTTTGCAAGCTCAATACTTGTAGCAGCACCAAAACCACTGGAAGAACCAAGAATAAGTGCCCATTCTTTCATATGCACCTCCTTTTATAAAAAGAGATACTTAGAAACTATAATTGTTACATTTTTATGGTTTTGGTCTCGGAATTTTTGGATTACCTTCCCTTGGTCTTAAAAATCTGAAAAACATAGGTCTTCTGTTTAAAGCATTGGTTTTTTCTGCTTCAGGTTGAATGAGTAAAGAAAGTAAAGGAAATAGTAGAAAATAGAGAATAAACAGAGCTACAACTATCAAAGTTTCTCTTCTTTTAAGTTCATAGAGTACGACTATTCCATAAATAATGAGCACTATAGACCAGATATAAAAGATATCCACCCTTCTTAAAAGCTGGAAAAGGTAGATGGAGCTATTTTGAGGTAAATTTGTTGCTAAACCTATTCCTCTTCCTGGTAAACCAAGTATACTTCTAATCAAGAGAATTAAATTGTTAGGGAGGTATCCATACACAACTATGGAAAAAAGATTTTTATATTCTCCTCTTTTTCCAATTATAAATGCAATAACTATGGATACAAACCATAAAATCAAAATACTGGCGAGAGCACCTATTATTGATGAAATTATGGAGAGAAGTACGGGGGGTCTCGCTGATTGAGATAATTCCTGAGAAATTACCCTTATGGTACTGTATCCAGAGATTGCCTGAATTATAAAAATAACGATAAGAGGATAAAGGAAGTCTGGATTCCTCTTTAATTTTTTGAGAACCACCTTCGGTTTTATAAAGATGTAGATAAGGTTTAGTAAATCCTTCATGCTTTTCCTCCTTTATTCATATCTTAAAGCTTCAACAGGTTTTAAGTTTGCCGCCCTATAGGATGGAATTAGGCCTGCAATAAGACCCACTACCGTTGCAAATACTATAGCAAAAAGCATAAGCCACAAAGGAGCAGAGACTTTAAGAGTTGCACCAGATACCATAGTTGATGAGAAAAAGGTTATAATGTTGTTTAATAGAAGAGAAAGAAGAATTCCGCCTATTCCACCAAGAAATCCCAATGCAGCTGCTTCAGAGAGAAACATCCAGAGTATATCTGTATTTGATGCACCAATTGCCTTCATTATCCCAATCTGCCTTGTCCTTTCGTATATGGACATTGTCATTGTGTTTACAATACCTATCCCTGCAACAAGGAGTGATATTCCTGCGATTCCTGCAAGTATAAATTGTAAAATTTTAAAGACTGTGGAGATTGAATTGATAATACTCTGAATGGAAAACACGACAAAACCCATATCTTCTATCCTTTCAGTAACTTTATTTACAGTGTCAACATCTTTTACCTTTACAATAACCCTATTATATCCAGTGACTTCTGGTTTTATTGTTCTTCCTGTGCGCCATTCATTTACACTTATTACAGTATTAATCGGTGCATACACGCTGTAGTCATCCTGAGTTCCTTTTTCTTTTAATACACCCACCACTCTAAAAATATAGGTTTTCTTTTCTATCCTTTCGCCAGTTATTTTTTTAACTGTGACCTTAAACATTTTTCCTAAAGGATTTACCGTTTCTGATGCACCAGTTTTTGGATTGTAGAAAGTTTCTCCAAACTTTGATCCAACTACCACTGCATATTTATCACTCTTTGTGATATACCTTCCCTTCTCAAGCTCTCCTGCTATTTTCTCAACTTCCTTGGGTTCAATTCCTGTGAAGCTTACGCTACCCTCAAGCCTTCCTATTTTTACAATTACATCAGGAAAGGCATATACAGGAGAGAGAGCCTCTATTCCTTCAATTTTCCTAATTTGATTGATGGCATCTTCATCAAGTATTTTTATCTCTTCTGTTTTTCTTGGAGTGAAAGGACCTAATCTTAGATTA
Source organism: uncultured Caldisericota bacterium (assembly GCA_964575745.1). GTDB lineage: Bacteria > Caldisericota > Caldisericia > B22-G15 > B22-G15 > B22-G15. Next base: position 21,788 of record CAZNRO010000002.1, read on the forward strand.
CTTGGATAAACAGTAAGAATAGTTAAATCTCCTACAGATTCAAATTGAGAAGTTATGCTTGTTTGCATAGCAATTCCTACAGATACGAGGGTTATTATTGCAGCAACACCAATTAGAACTCCTAATGATGTAAGGACAGTTCTTGTTTTCGATCTCTTTAGATTTCTAACTACAATGGAAACTGTGTCTGAGAATCTCAATTTTATTTACCTAAACCAAAAAGTGAGAGAATAAATCTAATGAGCTTTTGCCAGAAGGTCAATCTTTCCTCTTTTGGTCCCTCTTCGGTTTGCTTTTCTATAACCTTAATCACTACAGGTTTTTCCTCCTCATGAATTTCGTTGGAGTCATCTACATACTGCACCACTATTTCTCCCTGGTATGTTCCTGACTCTTTTATATTTCCTTCGAATTCATATGTATCAAAATTTCCAACATCAAGAGTTCCTATGTAATAATCTCCACCTTTAACAGGTAAACTTTTTAAGAATACAACTATACCCTTTACAGGAAAGTTTCCTGTATTACCTATATCGCAGGAGATAACAAAATTTTCTCCTTCTTCAATTTCGTCTGGATAGACAAGATTAAATATTGAAATAAGTGGGTTCCTTAAGATCGTAACTCCGATGGATGCTCTATTCTCATACCTATTTCCGTCTTTATCTTCATAATTTATAGTTAGTATTAGATTGTAAGCACCAGAATTTGCATCTGGAGATACAGAGAAAGAATAGAGAGAATTTATTCCACTGCCCGGGGATAGTTTTAGATATGTATTAATGTTTGAGCTGTTGAGCGGAGAGAACGGAAATAGATTGTTTGAACCCTCAACCTTGTCTATTTTTAATGTTATGTTATATGCTGTTTCCTGTGAGAAATTTAACACAGAAACACTTACCTTAATATTTCCTCCAGGAGTCACTTCATACGGCACTACACTAAAAGACGAGATAGATAAGGTGAGATTCTTTTGTGGTTCTTTTCTTGAAACTACAACACCTATTCTCTGTTCTTCCTTATACACGGTTGTATTTTCGTATGTAATTCTTGTAAGAAAGTTGTAAACTCCGTCTTTTGCATCATTTGACACAGAGAAAGTTATACTCTTTGTAACTTCTTTTTTGGGCTCAATTGTGTCAAAGTAAATTGTACTTCCTTTTTGAGTAGGAGAAAATGGTGATAAATCATTTGTCATGCCTACACTTACAAATTCAAATTTAGTGTTTTTAGCTTCGCTTTCTCCTTTGTTAAGGAGTGTTATTTTAACATTAATATTTTCTCCAGGTAATGCAACTTTGGGTTCCATAGTAATATCTTTAATTATAATGTTAGGTTCGTTCTTCTCTTCTTTTTCTGAAACGTAAATTCCTACCTTTTCAACCCTTGTATATTCTTTTAAGGAAAGATCTTTAAAATAGATGTTAAAAAGCATATTGTAAGTTTTAATAGGGGCATCTTCATCAATATAAAGATTAAATACTACCTCTTTTTCATCTTCTGGAGGTATATCTCCTATATAAATAGTGCCACCACCTTTTGTTAAAGAAAATGGATACAATGAGTTAGTACCTTCAACGTTTTGAAGTGAGATTCTTACATCTTTTGCAGAACTCTCTCCAAAATTTTTAATACTTAAGGTCAGTTTAAAGTCATCACCCTGAATTACCTTTTCTTTGTCTATAGAAAACTTTGATAGATATACATCCGGTAATTTTGAAGTGATAAGAATACCTACATTTTTTGTTTCCTTGAACGAATTACCTTCCTCATCTTCGTATTCAATTTGAAATATAATATTGTACAGTGATGGTTCTACCTTTTTATCACTTCCAAAAACAAGAGTCTTTTCTACAGCACTTTCATGTTCAAGTTTTTCTATATATATCGTACCTTCCTTTATAGGTGAGAAATACTTAAGGGAACCACTCCCTTCTATGTTTGATGGAGTTATTCTAACATTCCGTGCATCCTTATTTCCGAGATTTGAAATTCTAAAGGATATACTAAAACTTTCTCCGGGAAGAATTATTTCAGGATCAACTCTAAAAGATAGAATCTCAATGTCTGGTTTGTCGCTTTTCTCACTCACCTTTATACCTATGATTTCTTGATCTTTATAACTTACGTGATTATTATCCTCATAAGAAAATTCTATAATAAAATTGTAGTTACCGCTTTTTATATTCTCATCCACAAGAAATTTCAAACTCATCTGTTCTTTTTCATCTGCTTTTATTAAGTTTATATATGAAACATTTCCTCCACCATATGGAGAAAAGAACATTAATGAATTGCTTCCTTCAATTTTAGAAATTTCTACTCTAACATTACTTGCGTCCTTTCCCCCTATATTTTTAATTTTTAAGTTTAGAGAGAATATATCGCCACCTTCTATATTCTTTGGTTCTGTCTCAAATGAATCTACTGTTAGAAGGGGTCTATTCTCAATGGATGGAGGAGAAACATCAATACTTATAATTTCTTCCTCAGAATATCCTCTTCTTCCTTCACTAAACCAGCTAACGATAATATGGATTCTATAGATTCCTGTTTGTGCCAGTGGGTCAACAAAAAACTCAAAATCTACCTTACTTTCCTCAAGTGGTTCTATTTCTTCAATTTTTCTTGTGTCTGTTTTGTTCTTTGGATAGAAAGGACCAAGATCATTTCTACCCTCAACATTATTTACCTTCACAGTGATGTTCTTTGCGTTATCTTCGCTGCTGTTATTTTTTAGGGTAAGAGTTAGGGTGAAATTTCCTCCTGGATATATCTTTTCGGGATTCAACTTATAACTGGATACCTCAAGTTGTGGTTCAGAATAAACAACAGAAATGCCCATGATTAAACTCAAGATAATTGATAAAAGAATCAGTTTTTTCATTGTTTCCTCCTTAAATTTTCTATATTTTCTATTTTTCCATCTCTTATGTGTATGATCCTATCACCGAAATGCGCAACTTCAGGATCATGAGTAACCATTACAATGGTCTTCCCAAATTCTCTGTTTACCTTTACCATTTCCTCCATAATTTTTCCTCCTGTTTTTGTATCAAGGTTTCCTGTGGGTTCATCGGCGAGGATTATTTCTGGATTGTTAGCAAGAGCTCTTGCTATACTAACTCTTTGTTGTTCACCTCCAGAGAGTTCACTCGGTCTATGATGAAGTCTATCTCCAAGCCCTAAGGATGCAAGAAGTGCCTCTGCTCTTTTCTTCCTCTCGTTCGTGGGAATATTATAAAATATCATAGGTAACTCTACATTCTCAATAGCTGTTAACGTGGGTATTAAATTGTAAGCCTGAAATACAAAACCAACATTTTTTCTTCTGAATATTGCAAGCTGATTCTCATTTAAAGTTGAAAGATCTACTCCATTTATAAAGACTTTGCCACCTGTAGGTTTTTGAAGTCCACCAAGCAGATTGAGAAGTGTAGATTTTCCACTTCCAGAGGGTCCCATGATTACTGCGAACTCACCTCTTTTTATCTTTAAATCAACGCCTCTTAATGCTGGGACGACCACCTTCCCAAGTAAATATTCCTCAGTAAGATTTTCTGTACTTATCACATATTCTTCCATATCACTTCCTCTCATAGCTCCAAACTAATATACGGACAAAATAACCCTTTTGTTTCATCCGCTGAACATTGTTCACTATATAAGTATACTAAATTTTTGGAAGTTTTGTTTTTTTAATTTATGGAGTAAATATTATTGTAATTTTTCTTTCGCTCCCATTCCACAGTACTTCTGCTCCAAAAGTTTCTGCAATGAACCTCAATGGAACAAAAGTCCTTCCTTTTACAATTTTCGGTGCCACGTCAAGGGTAATTTTTTCACCATTAACAATTGCAATTTTACTTCCTATCTGGAGAATGATATTTATATTCTTACTCTCTAAATTTATAATTACAGTTTTTGTTTCTCCAATCCAATCAACATCTGCTCCAAATCCTTCTGCTATAAATCTTATGGGAACAAGGGTTCGCCCATTCTCAATGAAAGGGGAAGCATCAAGTGTATAGCTATCTCCATTTATTTTTGCTTCTTTTTTTCCTATCCAGAGTTCTATTACAATATTTTTCTTTTCGTATATAACTTTTCTATTCACTTCTGCAGTATTACCTGCAGAATCATACGCTTTTATATTAATTAAGTTCTCACCAGGGTTTAGTTTTACAATCTTTGCAAATATGCCGCTACTTGACACAAGCACTTCTTCTCCATTAATCTCCACTGTAGCATCATTAGATGTATGCCCTCTAATAAGAACAGAGTCTTTATTTGTTTTGTAATTATTAGGTATATCAACTTCCAGTGGAAGTGCTGGCTGGATAAGTTTCTTTGTTAAATCATACTCTAAGTAGTAAAATGGTTTATCATCATTGGGATAGTAATCCCAGTTATTATCTTCCTCTTCATACCAATACCCTACTCCAACCCAGTAGTTAAATTTTTCAGGGTTACCAATAAGAATTCTCGGGAAGGCTACCTCAACAATATTAGAATTATTTCCTATCTTAAAACTCTCGATGTCCTGATACTTTTTCCACTCGCCCTCTGTATATATAGCAACATAGCACTTCATAACTCCTTCCTCATCAGGATATATGCCAATATAGAAATCTTCTCCCATACCATTCGTATCTCCTGTTTCTGAATTTTGATCTGCATCGATATCAATTTCAAAAAATACTCCATCCTCAAACGGATCATCCCATCCTCTATATGTTGTTATTTTGAAGTAGACATTGGTATCATCGTGCATTACATAAGTATCCTTAAGATCAAATTTTGTTCCTTCATCTATATCTGTGAACTGATGAATCCATCCTTTTTTCCCAACAATCTGATAAGTAGCAAAATAGGAATCGCTGGGTGCCTGATCCACTATTGGAAATCTTTCTGGGTCATCACTTACTGCAACCCAATAATTTATAACTTTAGGATTTTCAATAGAAGTAAGGTCTATAGAAAGTATTGCGTAATTTTTACCCTGTTCAATTTCAAAATCTGGAAGCGAAGCTTCCTCTTTCCATTTATCCTTATCCCATTTATATAAAATTCCTGATAGTTTCCCATAGTTTCCTCCAACAAATAAGGTATAATCTTCGCCATTTCCTCCATATGGATAAAGTGGAACACCAGTTGAGGGATTGTTATCGATATCCATTCTTACAATGAATCCGGATCTTAAAGGATTTTGTATTGAATTGTATGTTTCAATCTTAAAGAAAATTCTATTTTCGTTAACTCTTACATAGACTTTACTAATATCAATGGTCTTATTCACACTTCTTGGTGATATTATAGTGAGATTCCAGTCTGATGAAGTTTCTCTTTTTACGCTGAAGCTCCATGAATATTCTTTATCTAAACTTACTCCAGTTTTTGACATGATTTCTGTTGTTATATGGACTTCATATGTTGCTCCTTCTTCAAGAGAGCTTTCTGGTGAGAATATAGCTTTATGTAAAGTTTCATCGTAAGAGATAGTTCCAGGTACTCTTCTTTTACCCTTCATAATAAAAAATGAGTTTTCATTTAATGTATCCTGAATTAAGTCATCTGAGAAAACAACATATACATTTGTATCAGAATTTACAATAGAATTATCTTCTGGATAGGTTTCTATAACACTTAAAGGCTTTGTGATTTCTTTAAACATAAATTTTTCATAGTAATTGGCTTCCCCTTGCGGATAATAGTCAAATTCATCATATATTTCGTCATATATACCTAACCAGTAATTAAATTGATTTCCCTGAAAATACTTACGGGATATAGTAAATACTGCTGTTTTAGAATTATTCTCTATACTATAATCCAATACGTCATCTACATACCTCCAGATTTTATCATTCTCATCCCATTTGTTTACATCATGGTAAAATTTATTCATATATGTTCCAATCCATATAAGATAATCCTCTCCATTTCCATTGTAATCCTTCCCCATGCCTGTATCAGGGTTATTATCTATATCTATATAGAGCCTTATAGAGAAGTCTGTTTCAGGATTACCCCATTTTCTATAAGAGGTAACTTTAAAGGTAATTGTTTCTTTATCATATTTTATATACAAAGACTTTAAATCTATATGAAACCCTTCATCTACATCAGTCCACTGTAAAGTGAAATCTCTTTGGGTTTCACCACCAGCAACTGTAAAGATAAAATTAAAATCTGATGCGAGATAGTTACCATCCTTATCCTTAACAGTGGATTTAATTGTCACTGTATATGTTGCACCCCTTTTTAAAGGATTCAATGGTCTGAAATATGCAGTAAATTCATTATCATTGTAAGTTATGTTTCCTTTTACATACATTTCATCAGTCGATAAAAGAAAGCTATTTTCATTTATGCTCTTTTTATCCATGCTTCTATCAAATTTAACACTTATAATTGTGCTTGGAGCCACATCCACTTCGTTGTTTTCTGGTTTTGTGGAAATTATCTGTGGAGATGCGTGCTTTTCTTCAAGGGTATACAAACCTGCTATTGGATCACCAAATAAATTTAAGTCATAGATATTGTGTGCGAGAGTTTTTCTTATCTGTGTAAACTGGGTATAGTATGTATCTGCATACCACTTGAGGGCATTGTTTATTGCTTCTCCTTGAGATTTACCTTCTGAAAGTTCCTTTAGAACAATTGCTCTTAGAGAATAATGAGATGGATTAGTTTCAAAGGAATTATGGGCTAAATTTGGAAAATACCACCCTGTTCGTGAATTACCTATAAAAGATACCCCTCCGCTCTTTAGAATATTTTTTCCAAGACTGTCTCTATCTGGATAAAGGTTCAGACAAGAACCAGACACGAATATAGCTGGGGAGTTATCATCAAAATACCTTGTTATCTCATTGGATATAAATGTTTCCCATTTGAATTCATCCCTATCAGGCTGTCCATTCCTATTGTAGTCTGTTGCCCATATCTTTCTTGCTGTTGAATTCCATGCTCCATGCGCTTCCCATTGGATTAATCCAGGTTTAAGGGTTCTCTGATAGATTACGAAGTTCTTTGCAGTTATCTCATCGTCAGCTTGATTTGATACAAGTGATGGTTTTATACCTGAAAGCTCATATAAACCTCTATTTGTAAACCCTTTATCTTTAAAGTAAAGTTCAAATATTCTTTGGTTTATCTCTCCTCCATCTGTATCGTCCTTCCATCTTCCATCCTCTCCGTTCATTGATAACCAGGCTCCAAGTGAGAGAATTTTCTTTTTTCTTTCTTCTTCAGTTTTATCCATAAATCTTCTGGATTTTTCAAGAGCATTTTTTATGTTAACTAAATTATCAAAGGGTATTCTTCCTACACTTACCTCTGGATGAAAGTCCACATCATCTTCCCCAGGAACTCCAAAGTATCCATCACCATTTGAATCCCAGTCACCAGTTAAGTCTCTATAATAGAAGTCTGTTGGTATGTTAGAATTTTCTTCATCCCCCTCTTCTCCTGTATACATATATCTCATAGGAATAGACTCAAGAGAACCAACAAGAAGAACATACTTTATACCGTTTTTGTTATATTCTTCCTTTATAAAGTTTCTTATGCTCTCTGCCTTATCTTTTCCAGTGGAAGGGATATTAGAAAGTGTAATAACTTCTGTCCTTACTCCTCTTGACTCAAGAAATTTCCTGTGTTCTTCTGCAAGTTTCTTTGCTCTATCTATAGTTATTATTAAATAATCATAAGTTGGATTTGAGATAGAGTCAGAGTAAAAGGAGTTAAATGAGTAATAATTCAAAAAATCGTTGTCAAGCTCATTTTTATATACTCTTTCTTTTTTCTCTGTTCTTAGTGTAATGTCAAATTTAATTTCTTTTACATATGTAAGTTTTGTTCCATCATAGAGGAATGGATAGTATGTAAAGAATAGGAATTTTATACCCCTTTCGTTTTCAGTTCCGATAAGTTTTAAAGGCGTTAGTACATGTTTGGGTTCTTCGCTATCCTTAAAAACATATCCATTTTCTGAAACAGGATTTTCACCAAGAGGAACTCTATACGCTCCCGGAAGCTCAATTTTTTTAACCTCTTTTATTCTATATGAGACAAAACTTGTTCCATTAGGTATTAAAACTTTTATATTTTTTCGTGGAAGTAGATAGTTATTCTTTGTCCCGATATTTATGAATCCAGGCAGTATAGGTAATACGCAGTTATCTTTGTATTCTTTGAGGGTAAAAGGTGGTGAGGAAAGTTTGAATGTTAGTTCCGTTGATGCATATATTTTCGGTGAATAGAAGAAAAACAATAAAATTACTACAATTATCAAACTTAAGATTGATTTTCTTTTCATCATTTAAGTCCTCCGTTTTTTTTATTTTTAATTAATTATAAAAGTAATTTAGGTTTTTTCAAACACTTTTAAAAATCTGTTTGCAACAGCTATGGGATCTTTGACTCTATAGATTACTATTTGTGAAGCTGTAAACCTAATTTCATCAAAAAGTTTATTCATTTTTATAATTGTGAATTTATCTATGGGGGTGTCTTTTGAAGGTTTTATATAGAGTTTATTATTTTCAAAATTCATACTTTTTATTTTGTATTTTTTCATCTTCACATTTATTTTAGAAATCTCAATAAGATTTTTTAATTCTTCTGGAAGTGGCCCAAATCTATCTATCATTTCTTGTTTTACTTCTCTTATCTCTCTAATAGCAGTAGCTTCGTAAAATTTTCTATAGATTTTTAACCTTTCCAGTTCATCTTCTATATATGTTCTTGGAATTACTGCAGGGATTTTTAGATCAATTTCGGTAAAAAACTTTATCTTAATAGGCTTTTTCTTTTTTATTTTCTCAATCTCTTCTGAAAGAAGCTCTGCATACATATCAAAACCTAATGCGTTTATATGTCCACTCTGTTCCTTTCCAAGAATATTCCCTGCCCCTCTTATTTCTAAATCCCTCATTGCAATCTGAAAACCTGCACCAAGGTGGGTTAACTCTTTTATTGCCTTTAACCTCTCCCTTCCTTTTTCTGTTACCTTATGTGGAGTATAAAAGAAATAAGCATATGCTTTTCTATCTCTTCTCCCTATTCTTCCTCTAAGTTGATAGAGTTGAGCAAGTCCAAAGTTCTGAGAGTCAACAACAATTAATGTGTTAACATTTTCATTATCCAAACCAGCCTCTATTATTGTGGTGGATAGGAGAATGTCATACTCTCTATTTATGAATTTCATCATTCCTTCCTCTATATCTTTGCTATCAAGAGCACCATGAAGAACAAGAATCCTGGCTTGTGGAACAAGTGAGTGAAGAAATGCCTTTTCTTCCTCTATGGTAATGATTTTGTTGTGAACATAGTAAACCTGCCCACCTCTTGAGAGTTCAAATTCTATAGCCTCCTTTATTCTTTTTACATTAAAGGGCTCAACCGTTGTCTCTATAGGTTGTTTACCGGGTGGTGGAGTTTTTATCAATGAAACTTCTCTTATACCAGATAGAATCATTTCCAGTGTCCTTGGTATTGGAGTTGCTGTTAAATAAATGACATCCACATCCGTTTTCATCTTTTTAATCTTCTCCTTATGTTCAACACCAAACAGATGCTCTTCATCTACTATAAGGAGACCCAGATCAAAGAATCTCACATCATTACTTAGCAGTCTGTGAGTGCCAATTATTAGATCTATCTTCCCGTTCCTCAAATCTCTTATTATACTTTTTTGCTTACTTTTGGGAATAAATCTTGAGATCATTTCTACTCTTATAGGAAGGCTTGCAAATCTTTCTTTTGCAACCTCAAAATGTTGCATAGAAAGAATTGTAGTTGGGGTAAGAAAAGCTACCTGTTTTCCATTTGCAATAACCCTCAATGCTGCTCTTAAAGCCACTTCAGTTTTTCCATATCCTACATCTCCAGTTACCACTCTATCCATAAGCTTTGTGGATTCTAAATCTCTTAAGACCTCATCTATAGCTCTTTTTTGATCAGGTGTTTCTTTAAATGGAAATGAGAGAGCGAACTCTTTTTCCAGTTCATAAGCTGCTTTAAAGGGTTCTTTCTTTGAAACTTCTCTTTTAGCATAGAGAGCTACAAGTTCCCTTGCTATCCTTTCTGCATCTTTTTTTGCTCTTTTTACTGCTCTGTTCCACTCGTTTCCTCCAAGACGCGTAAGTTTTATACTACTTTCATCACCAAGATACTTTTTAACTCTGTCTATCTTCTCAATGGGAACAAAGAGCTTATCACCCATTTCGTATTCAATGAGCATAAAATCTTTAATTCCTTCCTTCGTTTTTATTGTTGTTAAACCTTTAAATCTACCGATGCCAAAATCTCTATGTACAACGAAATCACCTTTTTTTAACTCTGAATAAGAAGTTATCTCTTCAAGAAGGGAGAAAGATACGCTTCTAAAAGGAACAAAAGCTTTCTTTCTTTTCCTTCCAACAACAGCAATCTTCTTTTCTTTTAATAGGAAATTTTCTTTTATTAGTCCATTTATCTTTTCAACTTCTACATCCTCTTCTCCAACAAATATAACCCTGAAGCCAGATGAGCGAAGGTCTTCTATGACCTCCATTGTTTTTTGAAGGCTGTAAAAACTTGGGACAGGAACGAAATCAAAGTTTATTTCCCCATCCATTTCCATTTTTATATCTATTTTTTTATCTACGTCTAATGAAACATTCCAGCCAAGAAATACCGCATCACTAAATTCATCTTTAAGTCTATTTCCTTTTGAAAAGAGAGATATTGAAGTTTTTGTTAAAACATTTATTGATCTTTGATTATATGGGTTAAATTCCCTTATATCCTCAATAACATCTCCATCGTATACTATTCTTACAGGCTTTAAAAAATCAAAAGGGAAGATATCCACAATTCCCCCTCTTACAGCAAATTCCCCCTTCTCTCTTACAAAATTAACTCTTTCATAATCATTTGATATGAGCTTAATTAATCTTGTGAAAGAAAATTCTTTTCCCTTTGCTAACTCTAATTTTTCTCTATAGATAGAGATTCTCTCGCTAACTACATCTTTTGAAGTAAAAGCAACAAAGCGATTAGATTCTAACATTTTCTTTATGGAGAGAATAAATCTTGATGTGGCTTCTCTATTATCTTTTAAGAGCTTGGGTATAAAAACTACATTTTTTGACTTTGTAAAATTTATATACTCTTCATATATTTCATAAGCTTCGTTCTCTTCTTCAGTAACAAAGATTATTTTATTATTTTTTTGGGAAAGAAAAAAAATTAGAAATGGTACAACTCCTCTTGTTATACCACCTATAGATTTATTTAAGGATTTCTCCTCAAAGAGGAGATTAATAAATTCCTTTTTTGTTAGATTTTGAGATTGCTTTTTTCTCGCCATAGTTTATAAATGTCTTTAAAATTTCTTCCCCCAGATAGAAGGCTTTAGATATAAGTTTTTTATCTTTTAGAGGCACTCCTGATAAAACATAATTTACCATATCAAGTTCATCTAAAGGTCTTCCTATTCCAAACCTTAATCTAAAGAAGTCTTTTGAGTTTAAATGATGTATTATTGATTTAACACCTTTATGACCTCCATCACCTCTATCTTTTATAAAGTGAACCCCACCAGGTGGGAGGTCAACATCGTCATGTACTATCACAAGCTTTTCAAGAGGGAGATCCAAATTACTTACAATCTCTTTTACAGCTTCTCCAGAGAGATTCATATATGTAAGAGGTTTTGCAAGTATTATCCTCTCCTCTTTATCATCAAAAACAACAACTCCTTCACCTATTTCACTTTTCCACTTTAGGGTATCAATTTTTATTCTCCATTTTTTGGAAATAAAATTAATAAAATCAAAACCTAAATTGTGTCGTGTTCCAATGTAATCAATTCCAGGATTTCCAAGTCCTACTATGACATACAAACTATCCTTCCTTATTTTGTTAAAAGAATTTTTATTCTTCTTTCTTCTCCTCTTCCTTTACCTCTGCTTCTTTCTTTTCCTCTTCAGCAGCAGCCTCTTCTTCCTCTAACTCTTCCTCTGCAGGTACTGCTTCCACAACCTTTTCTGGCTCGGATACTGTTACTACAGTTTCCTCTGGAGGAGTGATTACTTTTACATCACCTTCAATTTTAATCTCTCCCACGTGAACAGAGTCTCCAATCTCAAGTTCAGTTACATCAACTTCAATTACTGATGGAAGGTCTAATGGCTTTGCTTCAATTTCAATTTCATGTAAAACTTGGTAAAGTACTCCACCTTCTTTAACTCCCTTGGATTCTCCAACAAGATGTACTGGAATTTTTGCGTATATCGGTTTTTTAAGGGAGACGGAATAGAAATCTGCATGAATAATCATGTCAGTAACTGGATGAAACTGAACATCCTGAAGCAGTGTTATAAACTTTTCCTTAGTTTCTTCTATTTCAAGATCTATAAGAAAATCTTCATACCTTCTCTTTCTTAATAGCCTTAAAAGTTCACCATGAGCCACAGAAATTATTTTGCTTTCTTCTATTCCTTCACCATAGATTACTGCGGGCACAAAACCTTCCTCTCTTAATTTTCTTAAGTCACTTTTCTTTTCAGTTTTTCTCTCATAGGCTTTAAGTGGTATCTTCTTCATATCTTTAATTCCTCCTTAATCTTTTTTCATAACTATCTTAATGATTATACAATATGTTGACATCCATATAAAGTTTATACATTTATTTTATCTTGTCAAAGGTTATCCCATTCCTCCACCAGAGCCACCACCTCCACCGCCCCCGCCACTTGAGAATCCTCCTCCTCCACCTGATCCTGAACTGACTTTACTTGAAGCAGTTTTTGTAACATAGTGACTCAAAGATGAAAGGCTTCTATCAAAACTATTTAGAGATTTAGCAAAAGGCACATCTTGATTTAATGCCATGGCAGTTAAAAATGTTCCATTCTCAACATCCTCCAGTTGAGGAAGAAGAATTTTTATAGCTTTAATAACCTTTTTGGCTACACCAAGAACTGTTGCATAAACAAGATATTTTTCCCATAAAACTATTGATTTTGGTCCATATTCTTTTAAATTTGAGAAATCTTTTAAGAATCTTTTAAAACTAATCCATTTATCAAACTCTTCTTTTCCTTTGATAGATCTCCTTCTCAAAGCAAACAACCCACCTACAAAATATAAAGGGATGGCAAGAAGCCACAGCATAAAAAGGGGTGTTAGAAGTATACTTAATAGTATGGATGCTACACCAATGAGCACACCGAAAGCTAACATATTGTTGGAGACTTTTTCGCTCTTTTTATCATAGAAGCTATACTTATCAGCTTCTTCCTTTATACTATCTTTGAAATCCATCATAACATTGTAGTAATGGTTTTTTCTCTTTTTAAATTTTTTCTTAAGTGAAGACATTAAAATTTCATTTTTATCGTCAAATAAAATATCATTAAGAAGTATCTCTTCAAATTTACTTGTAGGTTTATCTTTGTCTTTATATTTCAATAGATAATCTCTTCTTCTTCCGTTTTTTACTTCCTCAATTTCAATAATTTTCCTGTGAATTAAATCCATGATGGTTGCTTTTATAAAATTCTTGTTAAAACCACCAAAAGAAAGGAGAGAACCCACAACTGCAGGTGGAATATCAGAGGGGGGCTCTCTATAGTAGATATAGTTCTTGGGAAGTTTGTATTCTTTACCATATTTAAAATATAGATAGAAGAATAAGACAATTAATAACACCAGCCCTATCAAGGAGAGACATAAAGATATCCTGTTTTTTAATCGGACAAGATTCGCTTTCTTTGCCCACGCCTCTTCTTCTTTCAAAACCTTATCTTTAATGTCCTCATCTATTACATTCACTCCAATGAAATAATTTGATGGAATAAGAATTCTTGCTTCTACAAATGTATTTGGTGGAACCTCATCAACAGTTAATATAACTGTTTTATCATTAGCTTTTTTGATTTCTCCCCACAGCGGTCCATGAGCCCAAACAAGATATTCATCTTTTGGTATAGGAGTTAGAAAATTTATTTTTGCTTCAAAATGTCCTATCTCTTTATCCCATCCTGTTCCCTGGAGTTTCCAATAAAACTCTCCATAATCTCTATAAACTTTAATCACCCCTTTTAATTTATACTTAAATGTAAAAGTTTTTTCTTCATCTGTTGCATTATAGAAAAAGTGGATTCTATACTTATCCCCCATATCTTCTATATAATAACTGCCTTCTTCTTTATTTTCAGCGTAAAAATAAGGTTTCCCATTCTCATATACAAAAAACTCTTCAATGGATTCATATCCCTTTTTGGATAAATCATAATAACCGAAGGTGAAATTTCCATTGAATGAGAAAGTTCTATCCTCATCAAATACTACTGAACCGTCCTTGTTTATAACTACATTCATGGAAACTGATGGAATTGAATAATCTTTCGCCATCACATATTTAGTTTGTATAGAAAGAATCATTAATAGAAAAAATAAAAACAGTAATACAAATTTTTTCTTCAAGATTACCTCCTTTTAGTAATTGTATATTAAAGTTTGTTTTTTGAAAATATTCTTAACATAATTCTTAAAGAGATAAGCATTGTAGGCCAGGGAATTTGGGATAGTGCAACAATAAGAGCAGTTTCTGGATTTAAATATTTGGATGCTACAACAAGGGCAAGTGCTATGTTTGAGAATGTTTTTGCATTGGAAACTGCTATTCTTTGTTTTAAATCTAAAAAATAAGCGGTTGTGAAACTAAAGTATTGTGAAAAGATGAAGGTTATATATAGAATTAAGAGGTAAATTAAAACCTCATAAGGATTTCTCTTAAGGTAGGTTGAGTTTACAGCCATTATAGCTGCTATTACAAAGACAAGGGGAACTACTGTAAAAAACTTAACATTCCTTTTTAGAAAATTGACTTTTTCTTTAAATAGAATATTAGATACAATTGCGAGAACAAGAGGAATGCCAATCAGTTTAGTTACATCAAGTAAAATTGTGTAGTAGTCTAAATCTATGGATTTTCTAAAGATTACAAAAAACATGAAAGGAATTAAAATTATTGCTGCAAGGTGAGAGACTATTGTCAGGATTACAGTTAAACCTGTATCACCTCCAGATATGTCAGTCATTGCTGATGCGGCAACTCCTGAGGGAACAAGAGCAAGTATAACTACTGCAGAGAGAATAGCATAGTTTTTGGTAAAGAATGAAAATAATAGGTATAAAAGTAGAGGGCTCACTACCATGTTTATTACTATGTAGTATAGAATTAAAAAAGGCTTTTTAATATATGTGGTGATGTTTTTAAACTCTACATTAAGGAAAGTTACATAAAGAACAATCATTAAAAAATAAGATATGTAAGGCTTAAAAATTCTAAAAATAGGGAAAAGTAGACCAAGAAACAATGAGCCTGTCAGGAATATCCATATATTTTCTCCAAACCACTTTAATACCTTATATTTCGTCATTTTCCCCCTGATACCAGTTCATGATTTTTTCGAAAGTTTCTTCCAGATCTCTTAATGCTTCTGATGCAAACTTCCTGTCGTCGAGGTGTCGTTCTATAAAGTCTATTTTATCTATGATTTCATGAAGACAACAGATTAAATATTCATCAAAAACAATTGGTATAATCTCATTGGAAATATTTTTTATTTCAGACAAGATTTCCCTTAAGTAGAGAAAAGAAGTATTATGATGCTTCTTTCTTAAATCAAAGTACTCTTCTATTTTATCAATTAAAGGAAGTACGTTATGAAACTCATCAATTTTTATAAGTTTATCTTCCCCTTTATTTTCTTCTCTTTTTAAGTTTTTAAGAAAGAATATTATAGCTACAATAAAAACAATAACTCCAAGTAAAAGCCATGGAGATATCCATAAAAAGTAGTTAATAAAATATCTAAATCTCATCAAATGAATTATACATTATAGATTAATAAAAGGCATGCCCTCAACTCATAAACTTTTTATGAAGCTTCCTTTTATTTGTGTCCATTTCAACACAGAAATCCTGAAAAACAACAATTATATATGCTAAAATTTGATTTGTGAAAGATAGGTTAAATTTTGAAGAGATTTTTAATTATAAAAAAGAATTTAAAGGATTAACTGAGAAAGAGAAAGCATGGATAAACTATAAGGTTAAAAGAATAAAATTCCTTTCGCCAATTTTATCTGATTATGAAGAGAATAACTGGATTTATGGTGGAGTCTTTTATCCTTTATCTAACTTTAATGGGAAAGTGATTCTTACTATTCATCCAGTTCACGAGGCAATACCTATTTTTGAAGAGGCTGTTGCATATTACTTTTTGAAACATGGTTATAAAGTTGCTTACATATCTCTCCCATTTCACAGAGAAAGAGCTCCTAAGGGAACAAAGAGTGGAGAATTGTTTTTTTCATTTGAAGAAGAGCATACCTTTTCTGTTATGAGGCAGAGTGTTATTGATTTGAAGCTATTTATGGATTATCTTCTTGAGAGGGAAGGAGATGAAATTTTTTCTATAGGACTTTCTCTTGGCGCAATTCTTTTAAATCTTTTAATGGGAGTGGATGATAGAATTTTAAAGGGTGTGTCTATTATGGGTGGTGGAAATATGATGAGAATTACAATAGAGGGTCTATATGGCTTATCTGCAAGGATGTATTATAAAAAGCAGGGATTGAATTGGGAAACTTATGAAGAAGAGATCAATAACTTTCTAAACTATGTCAATGAGGTTTGCAAGAGGAAAAAACTTTTTACCCCTCCTCATAAATGGTATCTTGTGGATCCATTGACATATGCCTGTTTCAACAGACCCAGAAAGGTTATGTTTATAAATGGAATTTTTGATAAAGTTATACCCAAAAAAGCAGTTATAGAGCTATGGAAAAAATTAGGTAAACCAAAAATAGTATGGATACCGTCAACACACTATACAATTCCTATTTTCTTCCCTTATGCAATGAAGTTGAGCATGGAATTTTTTAAAAATAGTTAAGTTATGTTTGGGGAGCGGTAAGTCCTGTGGTAAAGGGGTCTGCGGAATGCAGGAAATAAAGCCCTCACAGGGTCGCTCCCGCTTACAAAAATGAAAAAGCCCCGCATAAAGCAGGGCTGGAAGGAGGTAAAAGGATTTCTCCTTTTCCCTCATAATATTTATATCATACTATCATGTAATTGTCAATCTCCCAGAACAGTTCTTTTCCATTCCTCTGTTAGTTGCTCTATATCTACCCCTTCTCGTATCAAATAGTCCTTTATTACTTCTGTGAGGAGTTCATCCGGGAGTTTTCCTTTACTTCTCGCTATTTTTTTAAAAGCCTCCCACAGAGGTCTCGGCAAAGTGTGGGAAGTTTTTGTTAAAAGTTTTCTCCAATCAAAACTCATTTCAACACCTCCTTTAAAAATTCTTTTGTAAATTTTTCCTTCCTTTTAATTCTCTCATTTATTTTTTCCTCTATTGTATCCTTTGCTATTATTCTCACAACCCTCACGGGCTTTGTCTGTCCTAACCTATGAACCCTGTTGAGGGCTTGATATATGCTTGAATAAGTCCACCATAAATCCAAAAATATAACCACATTTGCTGTTTGCAGGTTAAGAGACTCGCCACCAGTCCCAATTGTGAGCAGTAAAACCTGCGGGTCTTTTTCTCTCTTAAATCTCTCCTGTATTCTGTTTCTCTCTCTTAAAGATGTTTCACCAGTTATTAGTTCTGATGTAAAATTCCCCCACAAATATCTATCTCTGAACAATAGCAGAGGCTTTATCCACTC
>CAZNRO010000003.1:0-10683 GCA_964575745.1 uncultured Caldisericota bacterium
AGGATTAAAGATAACTACATTGACAATGAAAAGAAGATTAAACGGTTTGAGAAACTGCACAAAGTCTTAAATAAAGATATTATCAAGGAAGAGACTGTAGATAATATAAATAGTTTAAAAGAGCGATACGTTTCTCTCATAAATAAGAGACTAAAACTGAAAAGCATAATAGACAAAGAGATGAAAGCCGAAAAGGAGAAAGAACAGATAGAGATAAATATAGACAAGCTTATAGAAAGTTATGTCTCTACCATAGGAAGGGAGGGCGTCTGTCCGGTATGTTTAAGAGAGGTTGACGATAAGTTAATGCATGGAGTAAAGAAAAATATAAAGAGGATGTGGAGGTAGTAATGAATATTGAAAAGATTATAAAAGAGCTTGACGAACTAAACAAAAGGATTAAGAAATATGTTGAGAAAAGACAGGAGATAACTGGGACATTGAATGCTTTAAAAAATACGAAGGACGAGATCATAAAGGAACTTAGGGAGAATTTTAATATTAATAGCATAGAAGAACTTGATAGTGAGATAGAAAGAATTGAAAAAGAGATAGAAGAAAAGAAGATGATGATAGAAGATTCTCTAAAGGAGATTGATAATGAGCTCTATAGAGAAAATCAGTGAAGAGGTTTTTGAGAAAATAAGAGAAGTAGAGAAGCAATTAGGAGAGAAACAAAGAATAGAGAAAGAAATAAAAACAAAAGAGACTTTGATTGACGATTTGCAGAATAAAAGGAAGATATATGTTCAAGCAAAAAGAGTGCTTGAATTGGCATATGAAAGGTTAAGGCGGGAAACAATGAGTGGTATAGAAAGATTAGTAAATAAAGCACTTGAGCCAATATATGGAAATCTTGATTTTAGAATAGAATTGGAAGATAAGAGGAATAGAAATACCGCAAAGTTTGTCGTGAAGAACTTAAGTGAAAACTTAATTTTTGAGGGAAATCCTGTAGATGTACATGGAGGAAGCGTATCACAGATTATATCTCTTGCCTTAAGGATAAGTATTCTTGAAAAAAGTATAAACCCAAGACTTGAAGGTCCATTAATTCTTGACGAACCCCTCACGTTTCTTGATGAGAGAAGCAAAAGAGCAATGGTGGAATTCTTAAGGAAGGTAAGCGAAGTATTGAAGAGACAGATAATTCTTATAACTCATGATAGAATCCTTATGGAGGCAGGAGATAAAATATTCTATGTTGAAATGCACGAAGGAGAGAGCAAGGTTAGAGAGATAGAGGGCGAAGAGGATATTAAAGAGATTTAAACAAACACTTGACAAATTATATTTATTTTTATAAAATTTTGACAAAAGATAATTTCATGAAAGGAGGTTGAGAGAGGACGGTAAAATTTTATTTAATTTCTGTTTTTAAAAAACAATTTTTGAAGGAGGGAAGCAAAAATGGCAAATGAGCAGACTCAAGTAACTGATTGGCGAATTACAGGTTGGGTACTTTACCCAATCGGAAGTAAGCCTAAATGGCCTTTGGCATTCGCACTTGGTTTTCAGCATTATCTAACCATGTTTGGCGCCACCGTAAGTATTCCTCTTTTGGTTGGTGGCGCAATGGGATTTCCACCTCAAGAGCTTGCACTTTTAATTTCTACGGTATTCTTTGCAAGTGGTCTTGCAACACTCATCCAGCAGTATTTAGGGCACAAGTTACCAATTGTTCAGGGTGGTAGCTTTTCATTCCTTGGACCAACCTTTGCTACTATTGGTATGGTTTCAGCTCAGGGCGGAAACTGGCAGATTATGATTCAGCAGGTTGCTGCTGCAATCATGTTTGGTTCATTCTTTGAAATTATTCTTGGTTACAGTGGATTAATGGGTTATGTAAAGAGAGCAATTGGACCTCTTGCAATTGCTCCAACAATTACAATGATAGGACTTTCACTCTATGGAGTTGGTGCCCCATATATGGCATCTAACTGGACAATCTCAATCATTACTCTTGTTGCACTCATTTTGTACTCTCAGGTTTTCTCCAGATATTCAAGAGTTTTCCTCTTATTCCCAGTTATTCTCGCTATATTCACAGGATGGATTGCGGCACTTATTGGAACACTTGCTGGATGGATTCCACCAGATAATGCTGCAAATTTAACTAAAGGACTTGAATTAATTAAGAATTCTCCATGGTTCTGGATTAAACCAGCAATCCCATTTAAGTGGGGATTCCCAGAGCTTTCATCCCTTACTCTTTCAGCTACTATAGGAATGCTTGCAGGTTATATTGCATCTATGGTTGAGTCCATTGGAGACTACTACTCCTGCGCAAGAATATCTGAAGCGCCAGTTCCAACTGAAAAGATGATTTCTTACGGTCTTGGTGCAGAGGGAGTTGGTTGTCTTATTGCAGGAATTCTTCAGAGCGGAAATGGAACAACCTCTTACTCTGAAAACATTGGAGCAATAGGAATTACAAGAGTTGCTTCTCGTAGAGCAATTAGGGCAGGTGCAATCTTGATGTTAATAATTCCAATTATTGCAAAAGTTGGAGCTGTTCTTGCAACGCTTCCACAACCAGTAGTAGGTGCAATGTACGTTGGACTCTTTGGATTAATTGCTGCAGTAGGACTTTCAAATCTCCAGTTTGTGAATCTAAACAACGCAAGAAACCTCTTTATTCTTGGTATATCCCTCTTTGCAGGATTATCATTCCCTGCACACTTTAGCGCAAACCCAATAAAGGGTGGTGTCTTAGCAGATATTGTTCAGACCATTCTCACAACAGGAATGGCAGTTTCAGCACTCTTTGCTATAGTTCTTGATAATCTACTTCCTGGAGCAACAAGAGAGGAGAGAGGTTTGACTGTCTGGGAGAAAGAAGCAACACCAGAGGCATGGGAAGAAGCAGAAAAAGAATGGGCACAGATGAAAGAAGGAGAAGAGGCAAAACTCAAAGGATTCGAAAGGGTACAGAAGTAAAAAGGTTTAGCGACATAAAAGAGGGTGGAATATTCCACCCTCTTTTCATTTATAAAGGAGGTAGAGAAGTTTGAAAAAGGTTGGAAGGTATTTATATATAATATTCGTAATTTTTCTTTTTTCTTTTACTTTTTATCTTATTTTTTGGTCCGGACATCCTAAATACTTACTAAAGTATCTCTATGAAGATAGAAAATATGACATTTATGTAATTGTTGCTTTTGGTTTTCTTACATCGCTTGTGAGTTTCTTTTATTCCTGGGCTAATGAAAATAAGGGTTATCAAACATTAATTGAATTAAATAGAGACAAGATACTTAAACTCAGGAAGAGGGGAAAGAGTGATGAAGAAATAGCAGAGGCTCTCCTTAAGGCTCTTGGTAGAAAGAAAGGGATTGGTTATAGATACGAAAAGAAAAAGATAATTTACTTTTTATCAAAATTGAGATAGAGGTGAAAGCATGGCCAGTTTTTTTAACATAAATTCACAGTATCTTGTTCCTGTAATTGTAGTAGTTGTAATGATTTTTTATCTTTGGTGGAAACAACAGGATGTATATCACCTAAAAGACAGATTTAAAAACGAAAAAATCATATTCAAAGCACACGGAACATACTTTTTTGGATTTGAATCAGAATCAGGAGGTCTCCTTAAGTCAAGCGGTCAGATATTTCTATTTAAAGATAAAATTTTTTATAAAGGAAGATTTGATGGAAGAGAGGTTCTTATTCCAAAAGAAAAATTAATGTATATAGCGGTAACAGACCATCATAAAGAAAAACCATTGTACTGGAAATCTCTTGCATTCTACTTTGAAAAAGACGGCAAGGTAGAGAGAGTTGCCTTTATGATACCCTACTCAAAGCAATTTGTTGATGCATTGAAACTGCATTTTGAAGAGGGTGAGCGGAGGATTCCTATTAGAGAGGAACTCTGGTAATGGATGTTTCCCCTTTCTTAAATTTTTCCTGGGTTGAAAAAAACAAAATTGCTGCTTCTGACTTTCCGTATGCAGAGGAGCATTTCAAATTTTTAAAGAGTGTCGGCATAAGAGCCATAGTTACATTAACTGAGAAGGACATTGACAATTCCCTAATCAAAAATTATAAATTTAGACATCTTCATCTGCCTATAGAGGACTTTGGCGTTCCTTCTATTTCTCAAGTTAAGAGTTTTCTAAAATGGTTAAAACTCATGGAGGTGTGGGAACAACCCGTGCTTATTCATTGCCGTGCTGGAATTGGAAGAACAGGAACAATGCTTTCAGTCTACTATATCTGGAAAGGTTTTAGTGCCGATGAAAGTATAAAAATTGTGAGAAAGAAAAGAGGGAGCGGCATAGAAACACTATCTCAGGAGAATTTTATTTATGAAGTTGAGGAGTTAATCCCTGTTATATATCCAGACAGAGAGGAAGAGATGTTCTATGTCTTACTTGAGACCATGAAAGTTCTAAGAAAAGAATGCCCATGGGATAGGAAACAGACGAGGTCTTCTCTTATAAAGTATTTTATTGATGAAGTAGAAGAAGTAGTTAAAGCTGAAAGAGAAAACGATTTAAACAATTTTATTGAAGAATTAGGAGATGTACTTCTTCATATAATATTTCAATGTGAGATTGGAAAAGAAAGAAAGGAATTTAGTATAACTGATGTGATTGATGTGTTGCTCAAAAAACTTGTAAGAAGACATCCTCATGTCTTTAAAGACGAGATTCTTAAAACAGATAGAGATGTAGAGGAAAGATGGGAAGAGATAAAGAGGAGAGAGAAATAGTAAGATCTATAATTGATTATCAGAATTATCTCAAAAATGTTTATGGTTTTGATTGGAGAAACATTTCAGGAGTGATTGAAAAATTAAAAGAGGAAATAAATGAATTTGAGGAAGCGGTAAATTCAAGAGATGATAAAAAAATAAGAGAAGAGTTCGGGGACATCCTCATAACCATCGTAAATATTTCAAGATTTTTAAATGTGGATGTAATTGATTCACTTGAAGAATCCTTTTTGAAATTTAAAAAGCGAGTGAAACTCATGGAAGAGAAAGCAAAAGAAGAAGGGTTAGATTTAAAAAATATGAGTCTAAAGGAGTTGGATGAAATCTGGGAGAAAGTGAAACATTCTATATAAATTTTACAATCTTTTCTGTATTTTTAAAATGATACTTCGCCACCTCTTTTAAAGATTCAAGACCAAATTTCTTTACAAACTCCACGCCCTGTTTATCTACAATACTACCTGCTCCCTTTGGAAAATGAAAATTCCATTTTTTCTCTAACTTTTCAAGCGTTGACAGAAATTCACCTCTTGCAATAATTGATGCTGCTGCAACCCCTATATCTCTCTCTCCTCTTACAATTTCAACCCTATCAACATTTTTTCCTTTTTTCATTATACTTCTCTCTATATAATCTTTTGGGGAAAATTTATCAAATATTATAAGATCAACGTTATATTTTTCAAGGAGATTCTCCACAACTCTTGCGTGTCCCCATGCAAGAATCCTGTTGATATTTTTAAGCTTCTCATAAAGTTCATTATACTTTGGGGGTGAAATCCTAACAACATTAAACGGTAAGAGACTTTTAATGGTCTTTGAAATTTTTTTGATTCTCTCATCCGATATTTTTTTAGAATCTCTCACATTAAGTTTTCTAAGTTCATTTTCCTTCTCTCTATCAATTACCACTCCTGCAATAATGAGATAGCCAAAATAATCTCCCTTACCAGATTCATCAACACCAATCCAACTAAAGTATTTCTCCAATTTCTTTTTCTACCTCTTTTATCAATGTTTCGCTTATCAATAGGTTTTTTATCTTTTCAATGTAAGGGGAGAGATTTGTGTCCTTTTCTATAAACGGAACCACATCCTTTAATACGGTTAGCGCTTTCTCTGTACCTCTTCCTTTCTTCTTTTTCCTAAAGTATAAAGCCTGAGTTGCTGATAAAATCTCAATAGCTACTATTGTGAGCACATTATCAACAATTTGTCTTAGTTTCTCAGCAGAGGTTGCCGACATACTCACATCATCTTCCTGATCAGCAGACACAGGAATAGAATTGATAGAGGCAGGTGTCGATAGAACCTTGTTTTCACTAACTAAAGATGCAGAAAGATACTGAAGCAACATAAAACCAGTATTTAACCCACTGTTTTTTATAAGAAATGGAGGAAGATTCTGTGAAAGGTTTGGATTGAGGAGTCTGTTTAGTCTTCTCTCTGAGTTACTCCCAAGAATTGTCATTGAAATACTCAGGTAATCATCTGCTGTTGCTATGAATGAGCCATGAAAATTTCCTCCTGAGAGCACAAGTTTCTCATCAGGAAAGACAAGAGGATTATCTGATGATGAATTTGCTTCAACCGTATATATTCTTTCGGTGTATTTGAGAGTTGAATAGATTGAGCCGTAAATTTGAGGTAGACATCTTATAACATATGCATCCTGAACTTTATCTAAATTAGAATTAATGAGTTTACTTCCGTCAAGAAAATTTCGTAAAGCATGTGCAATAACCCCTTGCTCTGGATACGGCTTTGCTTCTTGAATTTTTTCATGGAATTCAGATGATAAAGATAAAAGTGCCTCAGCACTTAATCCAGCTGCTATTATTGCTCCCTTCAAGGCAATTTTTGCATCATACAGAGAAAGAATGGAGATGGATAGAGAAAAAGAGGTTCCATTAATCATTGATAGAGCTTCTTTTTCTTCATACTTTATTGGCTCTATTCCTAATTTTTTGTGAATTGCTCGTGAGTCCATCTCTCTGCCTTTATAGTACCCTTTTCCCTCTCCCATGAGAAAAAGAGCAAGAACAGCTAAGGGAATCAAATCACCAGATGCACCAAGAGAACCTTTCTCTGGGATAATAGGGACAACATCGTTATTTATAAAAAATATTAATCTCTCAAGAATCTCTTTTCTTATTCCAGAGTATCCTTTTGCAAGTGAGTTAGCTCTAAGAAGCATTGTTCCTCTTGTAGATTCCTTTGAAAGGTAAGGAGAGGTTGAAATTGCATGAGAATAGATAATATTTTTTTGAAGTTCGTTGAGCATGTCTTTTTCAATTCTTGTATTACATAGTTCCCCAACACCTGTGTTTACACCGTAAACAGGTTTACCTTTCTTAACTATATCTTCCACGAACTTTCTGGACTTATCAAGTTTATCAATTACTTCTTTAGATAGTTCTACTTTCCTCTTGTGTCTTGATACCATAACTACATCCTTGATATCTAAACTATCTCCATCAACAAGTATCTTTTTCATTCCTATTCCTCCCTTCTTGAAAAGAGAACCTCAAAAATATATATAGAGAAAAGCACCAAAAATGCATAGATTATTATTTTAACTATACCGAGAAACACTCCTATGGATGAAGGGTTTTGCATGAATATTAAGTGGAATGAAACACTGATTATAGTTAGAACAAAAAGAAGAATCGCATAGAGTCCTTCTGGAAGTTTGATAAATTCCTTTCTTTCCGTATAAATGATGTAGAGAATAGCGAATATACTAACGATAACAGATGTGAGTGTGTCCCTTCCAAGAAATATCCTGTGCTGAAGTAAGTAAAAGTATATTTTATCCCAGAATAGATAGAGGATTAGAAATGTGAAATAGACTAAACTCATAATAAAACGAGATAACTTACCACATATAGCTATAAGTATTAACCCCATTACAGTTGCTGTTATAAAGAAAGTCATGTCAAAAGGCGGGGAAAAGAAAGGAAATGTGGTTATGTCAGAGAAAAAGAAAGAAATTATAAAAAGAATTATTATAAAGAAATTGGTCCTTCTCTTTGTTCTATACATTGTGGTAATCAAGAGAAACATTGAGAGAAAGATTATAAAGAAGTAAAGATCAAATGGAAAGGAAAAAGGCGGAAATGGATTAACTTTAAATCCCTTATTTATAATAACGAATAAGGAAAAGATGAAAAAGAAATATACAGAAATTAAAGAGAAAATTCTTCTCTTTGCATCTTCAAAGTAGAATGAAGATAGGTAATGGATTAAGGAAAGAAGCAGGAATAAAAATGGAGGAGAAGGAATAAAGAACAATCTTCTAAGTAAAAATAAGAACACAGTAAGTAAAGGTAAGCTTACTTTAAGAGAAGGAAAACTTATTTTTGTTTTCTTTAAAAATAAGGGAACTACAAATAGAGGCAAAAAGAGAAGTATTAATAAAGGAGATTGTGGCTTTTTTCTTGAGAAGTTCAAGATAGATAAAGGAGTTTTCTTAGCCTTGAACACTCTTACAACCTGAGCGTTTTCAAGCTTTACATATATCTTTCCATTCTCTTCACTTGTCTTAAGCGGTTTTTTAGTTTCTAAATCTATAACTTCGTACTCATTATCTATCTTTAAATTTTCCTTGTCTATTTCAAGGTATCCACTCCCATCTATTGTAAATAGAATGTCTGGATAATCACCAAATCTTTCTACATCACCGTCAGAAACCCTTGCGAATGTTTTTTCCTTCCAGTCTTTTCCATTGATTTCCTTTATTAATGGAATGTATTTTGAGAAATAAGGTTTTACCATGTTTACAAGATTTTGTTTATTCCATAGAGAATAGGGATCAGATTCATATTTGGTAAATGTTGGATATATTCCAAAGAGAAGACACCTTCTAAAGAATTTCTCAATCAATTCTCTATTTATCTCTTCTGTTGGTATTGATAGGGAAAGAATTAGAATCCTATCGTTGAATATAGCGCGGATTAAAGGTAAATTTTCTAAATAGGAGAGATTATTGATTTCCTTAACTATGATGTCGGAATTAAAACCAATCTGGAATATAGAGGGATCTATCGTCATAATAAGTCCATCGTTCTTTTCTTCCTCTATAAAAGAAAGAATTTCAAAAGGAAAATATATGGCGGGTTTTCCATCCATAAAAACAAGATTCTCTTCTTTGGAGTGAGAAAGATCATAGTCGTATACTTCAGGTATATCTCCCAAATCTATAGCGTATCCAACATAGTTACCCTCTTCATCTTTTGCCAGATTTCTCTTCCTGTTCTCTGCATTTATACTTATATCTGTATAAAATATATTGTAGAAGTAACTTATATCGTATGCAGAAAGAAGCATATTTTTAAGGAAATTTTTATCAGGATATAGAAGAAACACATTTTCAATCAAACCTTCCCTCATATCCGGCACTTCATTGACAATGACATTTTTTTCCTTAATGACTTTCTCAATTTTGAGTATTGGTTCTGCCTTTTTTATAAGTTTTAAGATATTATTCTCTCTATCCCTAACACCAGATGTGGAAACTGCTATTGCAAAGTTTTTCTTTACATAGTCCTTGGAGAAGTATAAATCCTTTAAAGTTATCTTATCTTTTGTAATTACGTTGTATTTAAAAGGATTGAAGAGAAGAAAAGATTGAATGTTAAAATTTTGAGATTCAAATATTCTTGTAATTGCATGCTCATTTAAGGGATCAATAATCCTGAATTTGAGATTAAAATCGTATATACCAGCATTTCTCAATTTTGTAAAAGAGGCATCAGGGTAAAGAGTTCCCCCTTCGTTGATCCTTGCTTTATCTATTTTGTATAAATTTCTATACTTTTCTATTGCTTCCCTTAATCCCTCAACCTCTTCTATCCTGAAACTAATCTCTCTTTTATTTTTTAAATACAGGTTATACACTATATAGACATTATTGTTGGCGCTTTTTATAGTCCAGAAGTTTTTGTCATACGGTGATACACAAAACATTAAATTTTTATTAGGAGTATTTAAAACGATAAGAGGCGATACGAGAGTCTTGTTTTCTTTGGGAAAAATTATGGAAGAGTTTTTAAAAACAATACCAAAATTTATCCCTCCTTTTCCACTGAGTTTAAGCTTATACGTAGCATCCTTCTTTAAAAATTCATAGAAGTAGTTTTCCAGTTTGCCACTACCCAATTCAAGAGTTGTTTTTGCACTTGTTTTTACATCTTTTAAATAAAAATTGACTGAATCACCATCTTTAGCTACAGTAGGTTTAAGTGGTGTAGCAAGAAAAAGAATTATCCAGATTATTACTAAAATTTTTATAATTTTCACAGTTAAATTATATAATAAATTTGTTTTATAATATATATTGAAAAAATTTTCATATGGAGGATAAAAATGAAAAGGAGTATTGTGCTAATTTTGATTGTTCTTTCACTAATATTATTTAACTTGCCTGTTTTCTCAAGCGATATATCCAAACCACCTTCTAAAGTTGAGGGAGTGAGAGTTCAACAAATAGGGTTAAAAGTAAAGATTGAATGGGATGGGGCAACACCCGGTGATTATCCTATAGCAGGTTATGAAATATTTAGAGGAATAGATAAAATAAATCTTCAGTCCATAGGTAAGGTTGGAAAGAATGTTACAAGTTTTGTTGATTACAATGTATTCTTAAATAAAACATATTATTATAGTGTAAGTGCGTTTGATGAAATGAATAACTATTCAGAAGCAAGCGATATAGTCTCTATAACTATTGTGGATAAAAATCCTCCTGATCTTGTTATTCTTGAGCCAGAGAATAACAATTTCCATACTAAGGAAGATAAAATAGATATTCTTGTGGGTGTTAGAGACTATGAGAGCGGCTTAAAAGATTTAAAAGTCAACGGTGAGAAGATAAATAGATGTGGTTGTTCAACATTTAGAAAAACCCTTAAACTTAAAGAAGGTAAGAACGAGTTTATTATTGAAGCAATTGATCATGCTGG
>CAZNRO010000003.1:10783-37696 GCA_964575745.1 uncultured Caldisericota bacterium
TAAGATTTATAGCTGAAGCACTAAACTTTTCTGTTTCATGGAATCCTTTTGAAAGAAGTATAACTCTTAAAAATTAGGTAATTTTGGTTCCAGTCGGTACATCTTTGTCTGGAGATAGAATGGCGACAGTATCCTCAGTTGTTGCGGCAAGAAGCATTCCCTGAGAAAGTACTCCTCTCAATTTTCTTGGTTTTAGATTTTTAATTACTATTATCTTTTTTCCGATAAGCTCCTCTGGTTTGTAGTATTCTGCTATTCCTGCTGCAAGGGTTCTTGTTTCATCTCCAATATTTATGGTGAGTTTCAATAATTTATCAGCTCCTTCAATTTTTTCTGCGTTAACTATTTCAGCAACTCTTAAGTCTAACTTTTTAAAATCCTCTATTGTGATATATTCTTCTTCAGCCATCTTTTTTTCCTCCTTTACTTTTAATTTCTCTTCAACTCTTGGAAAGATTGGTGGAATTTTTTCTATTTTGTATCCACCCTTCCACGGGAAGAGCTTCTCTTTAATTAATGTTCCTTCCTCGTCTTTCTTTCCTAAAGACTTAAAGAACAGTTTTACACTCTCTGGCATAATAGGTGAAATCAAATGAAGAACTATTTCAAGCCCATGAAGAACGGTTGAAAGAACAATTTCTGCTTCTTCCTTATTTCCCTCTTTGATAAGTCTCCAGGGAGCCTTTGAATCAAGATACTTGTTTAGTGTATTTGCGAGTGTGTTTATTTTAACAGGAACTTCTGAGAGTTTAAGCTCGTTATAGAGACTTACGATTTCATCAAAAGTTTTCTCAAATGTTACATAATAACCCCTATCATACCTTTCACTTAGAGAACCCTCAAAGAATTTGACTGCAAGGTTTGTTGTCCTGTTTAAAAGATTTCCAAGATCGTTGGCAAGTTCTGTGTTGTATCTTGTTATAAATGACGAATAGGAGAAGTTTCCATCTTCTCCAAAAGCCATATCCCTTAAGATGTAATAACGAAAAACATCAATAGCAAGTTTTTTATCTATATTGGTCTTTTCCATAAACCAATCTATAACTTCCTCAGGCTTTATAAAATTTCCTTTGGACTTACTCATTTTCTCACCTTCAGCAAGCCAGAAACCATGAGCAAATACCTTTTTTGGCAATGGAAGTTCCATTCCCATTAACATTGCAGGCCAGATAACACTATGGAATCGAGTTATATCCTTACCTATAAGATGTAAGTCTGCTGGCCAATATTTATCAAATTTTTCCTCATCTTGAAGATAGCCTGAGACAGTAACATAATTTATTAAAGCATCAAACCACACATATATTACGGCGTTTGGATCACCTGGAACTGGAATTCCCCAACCTATACCTTTTCTTGATATAGAGACATCCTTAAGACCACTCTTAATAAGAGATAACATCTCATTGTATCTTGACTTTGGTTCAACAAAATCTGGATGAGATAAATAATACTCAAGTAGTTTATCTTCGTATTTAGAAAGAGCAAAGAAATAATTCTCTTCTTTTACCTTTTCAACAGGTCTTTTACATACAGGACAGAGATTCCCTGGAAGCAACTCATCTTCTGAAAAGAAAGTTTCGTCATATATGCAGTACCATCCTTCATATATACCCTTATATATATCCCCCTTATCCATGAGAGTTTTAAAAAAATGGGTTACAACTTTTTTATGTCTTTCTTCACTTGTTCTTATAAAAGTATTAAAAGAGATGTTAAAATCCTTGAATGTTTTTTTCCAGAAATCAGAAAGATTATTAACATAATCTTTTACCGGTATCCCTTTCTCGTCGGCAACTCTTTTTATCTTTATTGCATGTTCATCAGTTCCTGTTGAGAATAATACATCATATCCCTGTTTTCTCTTTGCTCTTGCAATTATATCGGCAATGCTTGTTGTGTATAAATGTCCAATATGAGGTTTATCGTTTACATAATAGATTGGAGTGGTAACAAAAAACTTCTTATCCATATCTTTTCCTCCTTGTTCTCTTTTAGTAAATTTTAACTTAACTACTTTATATTTCAAGGGAGCAGGTTTTGTTACTCATCTCTTAGTTCTAATCTTTTATAAACTTTGTTTCTTATGCCTTTATATTTATTTGTAAGAAACTTTAAAATGTCTTTCTTTGTAAAATTTAATTTAAGTAGCAATTCAAAATCACTCTCCCAATCTTCTTTCTCTCCTCCCTCTAAAACCACAGTCCACTCTCCTTTTATATTTTTATCCTTAAGGAAGTCATAGACCTCCCTTAATGTGCCTCTTATTATTTCCTCGTGTATCTTTGTTAATTCCTTTATTAAGGAGATTCTTCTTTCAGGAAATTTTTTTATCAAATAATTAAGGGTGCCTATAACTCTGTAGGGTGATTCAAAGAAAACGATGGTAGTATCAAGATAAAAATATTTTTTAACCACTCTCTCCCTTTCTTTTTCCTTCTTTGGAAAAAATCCAATGAATAAAAATGGTGTAGAAGCAATTCCAGAGATAACAAGAGATGAAATTACTGAGGAAGGCCCAGGCACAACTCTTATCTCTATATCCTCTTTTATGCATTCATCTATAAGTTTCTCTCCTGGATCTGAAATACAGGGAGTCCCTGCATCAGACATAAGAGCTATATTTTTTCCAGATAATAGATATGACAGAATCTCTTTCCTTCTCCTTTTTTCATTACCCTCATGATACGAGATAAGTCTTTTATTTATTCTGTATCTGTTTAGAAGTTTACTTGTAACCCTTGTATCTTCACAGGCAATTAAATCTACCTTTCTTAATACTTTAAGCGCTCTAATAGTGACATCATCAAGGTTTCCTATAGGACCGCTTACAATAAAAAGTTTTCCTTTATTCACATTAGTATGCACTTCTTAATTGTTTTATAACCTTGTTTAGATTGTATTTTATTGTCCCTAAGTTTCCAGCTTTTGTTGTTAATATAATAAGAACATAGTTTAAAATTTTATAGATAAGAAACCTGCCTCTCTTTGTCTCTACAATCATTTCCTCTATATCACCCATTTCAAGACTACTTGCTATTTCTTCCCAAAAGCCTATGATAGAAACTCCCAAGCCACCAAGTACGCTTTCGTCAATATCAAGGGTGAGTTTTGCCATGTGATCTTCAAGATCATTAGAATAAAGTACTGCCCCTACTACTCCCGGTATATTAATTATCTCGTTCAAAATTTCTTCTTTTCCCATTATATCTTCTCCTTTCCCTCCTTTAGTGCTTTTGTAAACATTTCTATTGCCTCTCTATACATTTTTTTCTTAAGATACTCTACTCCTTTATTCTTATAATAATAAGCGTCCTTTTCTATAGTATCAGGTGTAGTTTCTTCAACTTTCGTAGTTTCTAAAGTTTCTTTTTGTTGAATTGTTTCTTTAATTTCCTCAATCTCTATTTCTTGGGAAGCTTTCTCTTCCTTTTTTTCCTCTGTCTTTTTCTCCTCTATGATTTCCTCTTCCAAAGCCTCCTTCTCTTCAACCTTTTCCTCTTCTTCCATAACAACTTCTTTTGAAATTTCTTCCTCAGGTTTTTCTTCTTTAACCTCTATTTCAGATACTTCCTCTTTAACTTCTTCAGTTATTTCCTTTTCAACCAGTGCTTCTTCAGAAGCTTCTTCTGTCTTTTCTGGTTTAAAGATATTCCTGAACTTTCTAAGTATGTATTCTACTATAAGTTTCTCCAAAGTTTCCATTTCGGGTAAATCATTTATATCTATATGCACACTCTCTATGTTTTTCGCTTCTTCCTTTAATTCAGGGAGGAGCGGATTAACCTCAAAGGCTTTTTTCCAGTTTTCTCCTTTTCTTAAGTCGTCTCCTACAATAGAATATACTTTGCCTAAATTGTATAAAGCTTTTGGGTAATAGGGATGATAGATTAATATTCTTTCTAAAACAGAGATTGCTTCAGGTAATTTATTCTCATGCATGAGAGAGATTGCGTAAAGAACCTCGTACGGAAGTTTTTCTCCCTTTTCCTCCTTAATTCTTAAAACACTAGATGAAGAAATGAAACCTTCTTTAACTTTTTCTTCAATTCTTTCAAAATCTGATTTTGGTATATCTAAAGTTTTTCCCTGTTTCTCATAAATGTATGTCAATAATTCTTTAATATAATTCATATCAGGGTTGTACTCAAATCCTGATTCCAAAATTGCCTCTGCTTCTTTTAATCTGTCCATTTTTATATATGTTAATGCAAGGAACAAATGGGCAAATGGATTTTCTGGATCAATCTTTAATGCATGCTTAAACTCTTCTTTTGCTGAATCCAGTTCGTCTTTTAGTAAGTATGAAAGACCTAAATCTATCTGTAATCTAAAAAACCAGGGTGAATTTAACAATCCCTTAAGGCTTACAAGAAGCGCTTTATCATATTCGCCAGTAAGTATAAGGTATTCAGCATACAATGATTGAGAAGTTAGAAGATAAAGATTCCTCTCCGCTTTTTTTCTATAATACTCTGTTCTTTCCAGCAACCTATTCATTTTCCCCTTTTGGTGCGCCCGAGAGGATTCGAACCTCCACGCGTAGCTCCGGAAACTACTGCTCTATCCAGTTGAGCTACGGGCGCTTCGCTTTTATTGTATAATAAAATAAAAACTTCTTCAAGGAGGAGAGTATGGAGATAAAAAGAGAGCATCTTAAGAAACTCTCAGATACAAAATTTATGATACCTATTGGAACCATTCCTGGTATGAAAGTTCCTGGAATAATATATATAAACGAGAAATTACTTCCCAAAGTCCTCTCAGATAGATCTCCGCTCCAGGTTGCAAATGTGGCTACTCTTCCTGGAATTGTGAAAGCATCTCTTGCTATGCCTGATATACACTGGGGATATGGATTTCCGATTGGTGGAGTTGCTGCATTTAGAGTGGAGGATGGCATTATCTCGCCAGGAGGAGTTGGATACGATATAAATTGTGGGGTAAGACTTTTACGTACAAACTTTAAAAGAGGGGATGTGGAAAAGAAATTAGATAGATTGCTTTCAGTGCTTTTTAACAATGTACCTTCAGGTGTTGGATCCAGTGGGAAGTTAAGACTTAGACCCAACGACCTCAATCCTGTTTTAAGGGATGGAGTGAGGTGGGCTATAAGGAAAGGTTATGGTAGAGAAGAAGATCTTGAGACTATAGAGGAACATGGGAGTATGCCTGGAGCTGATCCCAATATGGTCTCAAGGAGAGCAAAGGAAAGAGGTGCGTCCCAACTGGGAACTCTTGGTGCAGGAAACCACTTTCTTGAAATTCAGGTTGTTGAGGAGATTTATAGAGAGGATATAGCGAAGGTACTTGGATTATTTAAAGGACAGGTAACAGTTCTTATACATACTGGAAGTAGAGGTTTAGGACATCAGGTTGCATCCGATTATATTGAGGTTATGAGTAATGCTGCAAGAAAGTATAAAATAAGACTTCCTGACCCCCAGCTTGCATGTGCTCCATTTAATTCCCCAGAGGCAAAAAGATACTTAGCAGCGATGATATCTGCTGCAAATTTTGCCTGGACAAACAGACAACTAATAACGCATTGGACAAGAGAGAGCTTCCGTCAGGTTTTTGGAATTTCTGATAGAGAAATAGGGCTTGAGATAGTTTATGATGTAGCACATAACATTGCGAAGGTAGAAACTCACAATATTGATGGAAAACAGATGAAACTTGTTGTTCATAGAAAAGGAGCAACAAGAGCTTTTGCTCCTGGCCGTAAAGAGATTCCTGCAAAGTATAAGAGTGTAGGACAACCAGTTCTCGTTCCGGGAGATATGGGAAGATACTCCTTTGTGTTAGTTGGTACAGACAAGGCAATGAGAGAGACTTTTGGATCTTCATGTCATGGAGCAGGTAGAATGATGAGCAGACACGAAGCTCTAAGAAGGCAAAGTGCAGGTAAAGTGCTTGGAAGTATGAGAAACAAGGGAATTCTTGTGAAGGCGAAGAGCAACAAGACCCTTGTTGAGGAAGCACCTGAGGCCTATAAGGATGTGAGCAATGTAGTTGATGTGTTGCATAAGGAGGGAATATCGATAAAAGTTGCGAGAATGAAACCTATTGCTGTTATGAAAGGATGAGAAGAAAATTTTTGTGGGTGGGGGTTATTCTTTTAGTTTTATTTTCTTCTTGTAATCCTAATATTAGTGTGAATGTATCCATATCCTTTATCTCTCCAAAGGGTGAGGGTTATATATCTCCAAATCAACCTATAATTATTGAAATAGAACCAATGAAAAAAATAGAGCAAATTTCACTCTATGTGAGTGGTGAAAATATCACAAAAAATCTGGATACGGAAATAAAAGAGAACAGAGTGTACGCTATGTTTCCAGATGGACTTGAAGACGGAGAATATACAGTTAAAGTTAGAGTGTTAACGGCTGGGAAACAATTTAAAAAGGACATCAATGTATTCTTAAACAGTGAGATTCCTGTATGGGATGTATATGTTTATCCAACATTTGTAAGAGCTGGTAAGAGTATTAAAGTAGAAATTATTACATCCAGTATTTTAGAGAGTGTGATTGCTACCTTTGATGATGGAACGACTTATCCATTAATATACGATAAGAAGAGAGAGATATGGTCTAATGAAATAATGATTTCCCAGTTCCTTTCTGAGGGGAGTCATTTTATTAAGTTTATCGGAATAGATTTTAAAGGCGATAGAATTGAAGAAAAAAGAGTTATAAATGTAGTGAATGCATATCCTATAATTTACTCTCCACTTAATGGTCTTAAAACTGTAAGTAAGGAGATAGAGATTCTTGGTTTTTATGATCCAGATAAAGAAGTAGATATATATATAGACGGAAAATTCTTTAAAAGAACTAAAACAGATGGAAATGGTGATTTTTACGAAAAGCTAATTCTTCCACCAGGTACTCATTCCATACACACACAGGATCCAAATTCTCAGTTTAATGTAGAATCTGCACTTCAAAATATAAAGATAACGATATATTCAACAGGAATTGTTGTGCTTGTATATCACAACATATCAGAAAAAGGGGGAAATCTTTATACGATAACACCCGAGGAGTTTGAAAAGGAGATAAAATATATAAAGAATCAAGGTTATACCTGTATCTCTGGAGAAGATTTCAGGAATTTTCTTAAAGGAAAAGCCGATATTCCAGATAAGAGTGTCTTAATAACGTTTGATGATGGTCTTAGAGGTGTATATAATTATGCCTATCCAATACTTAAAAAGTATGAATTTAAAGCTGTATTCTTTGTTATTGCTGGAAGAATAGGAAATAAGTCAGGTTTTATATCCTGGAATGAGGCAAGAGAAATGATTGAGAGTGGAGTGTTTGAAATAGACTCTCATACATACCTATCCCACAAAAGAATAGTGAAGGATGGAAAATTGATTTCTTCCATTTATGCTAATGGAGATAGCGAAACAGAAGAAGATTTTAGAGAAAGAGTCCTAACAGATTTCCTTAATTCAAGGAATGTAATAAAGGAAAATCTTGGATATGAACCTTTAATGTTTGCCTATCCTTACGGAGAATACTCAAAAGAAACAGTTGATTTGCTAAGAGAAGCTGGATTTCAGTTTGCCTTTACAGTGTATAAAGGTGTTGTTATAAAAACTACATATCCTTTTGAAATACCAAGATATTCAATACATAGAGGAACCGATATAGAGAAAATCCTTCCTTAAACGAAAGGCTCCTCTTCACCCTCTTCTTCAAATCTATACTCCATTTCAAGAAACTTTGCAAACTGTTTAAGGAATTTAAGTTTAATTTTACCAAGTGGGCCGTTCCTATTTTTTGCCACAATCAAATCTACAATATTTGTGTCCTTCGTTTTATCTTCACCTTTAACACTTAGAAACATAACTACATCTGCGTCCTGCTCAATACTTCCGCTCTCTCTTAAATCTGAGAGCATGGGTCTTTTATCTTCTCTTTTCTCTATTGCTCTTGATAACTGCGAGATTACAAGTACAGGAACTCTCACTTCTCTTGCGAGTTTTTTTAAACTTCTGGTTATCTCAGATATTTCCTGAACTCTATTCTCCACCCTTCTTCTTAAATGCATAAGCTGGAGATAATCCACCACAATCATTCCAAGATTTTCTTTCGACTTAAGTCTTCTTGCCTTTGTTCTTATCTCTAAGACAGAGATGTCTGATGAATCATCTATGTATATAGGAGCATCGTATAGAGGACCATAGGCTCTACCAAGTTTCTTCCAATCATCATCTGAGAAAATTCCAGTTCTTAATCTATGGAAATTTACATCTGCAACATATTCTAAGATTCTTTCAACTATTTGTTCTTTACTCATCTCTAAAGAGAATATTGCCACAGGAAGATTAAATTTAGTGGCTACATTGGTAGCTACATTTAAAGAAAAGGATGTTTTTCCAACTGAAGGTCTTGCTGCAAGAACAATAAGGTCATTTTTGTGGAAACCACCTGTGATTTTGTCAAGTTTGGGAAATCCTGAAGGAATTCCTGTAATTCCCTCTTTTCTCTTGTAAAGGTTTTCTATTCTATCAAAGGATTCTTTTAATAAATCTTTTAAAGGATAGAAAGGAGCTGACAATCTCTTTTTTGCCACGTTAAACAGAACTTCCTGTGCCTTATCAAGAGTATCACCTACATTCTCTTGAGAATTAAAAGCAAGGTCTATTATCTCAATACCTGCCTTTATTATTTCTCTCAGTATAGATTTTTCCTCAACAATCTTTGCATACTTTTCCACATTCAGGGCTGTAGGTGTTATGTTTGTAAGGGTTGCAAGGTATGAAAATCCACCTGCATCTTCAAGTTCACCCTTCTTCTTCAAATGTTCAGAAACTGTAAGTAAATCTATAGGCTCTGATTTCTCATAGAGTTCTTTCATAGCCTTGTATATTATTTGATGAGAAGTTCTATAAAAATGCTCAGGTTCTAAAAAATCAATCACTTTTACTATGGCATCATTGTCAATAAGAATTGAACCTAAAGTGGCTTGTTCAGCCTCAATATTATGAGGTGGTACTCTCCCAAGTATTTCTTCCATTTATTCTTCTTCTATTACCCTTACCCTTATATTAGCATAAATGTCTCTAAAGAGTTTTATTCTTACGCTATGAACTCCGATGGTCTTTATTGTTTCTTCTGTTTCTATTTTTTTCTTGTCAAATTTAACCTTAAATTTTTTCTTTAGATATTCTGCTATCTCTTCATTTGTTACAGCGCCATAGAGTTTTCCCTTTTCCCCGGCTTTTTTCTTTATCGTTATCTCTTCCCTTTCAATCATTTCCTTTAACTTTAGAGCTTCTTCCTGTTCTTTTTCTTCTTTACTCTTTTTTATTTTTTGAGTGATAAGATAATGTTTTTCTTCTCCTTCGGAAATTTTCTTTGCCAGAAGTTTTGGACTAAGAAAATTTTTATAATACCCCAGGGGAACTTCCTTAAGTTCCCCTGACTTACCTAATCCATCAACATCTTTTAAAAGTATTACCTTAACTCTTTTCATTTTAATAGACTACGTAAGGTAAGAGTGCCATTTCTCTTGCCCTCTTGATTGCACGGGCAAGCTGTCTTTGATGTTTTGCGCATACACCTGTGTTTCTTCTTGGAAGTATCTTACCTCTTGGTGTAAGAAACTTCTTTAGAGTTTCAACATCCTTATAGTCAATTTCCTCTATTTTTTCTTTGCAGAAATAACAGACTTTGACTCTTGGACGAAATCTTCTGTATCCAGGTTTTGCCATAATTCACCTCCTAATCTATTGGAATATCTTCGTCAAGGATTTCGTCTTCTGAAGAAGAAGACTCTTCCTCGACCTTGGGTTTTGTGCTTAAAAATTTAACATTGTCCGCGATTATCTCTACTGCCCTTCTTGACAAGCCATCCGATGTTTCATAATCTCTAATTCTCAATCTTCCCTCTACGAGTACAAGGGAACCTTTTGACAGATACTTATTTACATTCTCAGCCATGTTTCTTCTATCATTCCATACAACCACATTTATAAAAAGGGTTTCCTCTCTTCTTTCTCCATTTTTATCAGTATAGATCCTTCCCGAAGCAACTCTAAAAGTGGAGACAAGTTTTCCTGAAGGAGTATATCTTGCTTCAGGATCCTTGGTTAATCTTCCAACCACAATTATCCTATTGTACACCCCTTTTCTCCTCCTTCCGTACAATCATGAATCTAAGCATCTTATCATTTAATTTAAGTTCACTTTTTAAACTTGGAATCTCAGTTCCCGGAAGATAGAAGTAATAAATATAATAAAAACCCTCTGTTAATTTCATTATAGGGTATGCAAATTTTCTTTTACCCCACTTTACTGTTTCAATCCATTTCCCCCCTTTTGCTTCTACACTTTCCTTGAGTAAATTCTCTTGAGCATCAAGATCCTCATCAGACAGTTCAGGTCTAAAGATTACCATCATCTCGTACTTTCTCATCTTCACCTCCTATGGACTCTTGGCTTTGCTCTTCTTGAGGCAAAGCAGGAGTTTCAGTTTTTTCTATATATTTCTGTTTATCATATTTTGGACTACCTTTCAAGGTTCCTACAAAAAAGCCAAAGAGGAAACTTGAAAGGGATGAAACTACGGTAGAGAAAATTGTGTAGATAATTAAACCAGAGAGTAGTCTCATAGGTTCAGAAAACATTAGGTTTAAATCCCCTTTATATGTAAAGAAATAAAAGCTGGATAAAGAGAAAGAAACTCCAAGAAATATTCCTGATGTGAAAGAGAGAACTACATTAAGGGAGATTAGACCTATTACAAATGACGCAAGAGGAAGTACGTATATAGCATAAGGACCATAGTAATAGTTAAGAAAAACACCAATAAATATAGAAAGAAGTAGAATAAAAGATGTAAAGTAATTCCTTACCCCTGTTCTTTCTTTACCTTTAGCATGGATGTAAAGGGTCATGAGAAGAGAGAATAGAAGAGGAGTTAGAATGATGTTTAGATTTTCAAATGTGATAGGAGGAAGAATCTCCTTTGTTAATACTAAATTAGGCAATCCATTAAACTCTATTCTTGAAATTTCAAAAAGGTGCTTTGTAATCAGTGAAACAACACCACTCAAAAGACCAGATACAGGATTTGAAAGGTATATTCCTATAAGGGATAGAATCAACACGTATGAGAGGAAAATAAGAGGGAATAATGAATCTAAACCCATGAGATAAAAATAGTTATCCAGCCTCAGTTTTGAAATTACATAGATAATTGCAAAAACTATTGAGATAGATAATCCATTTATTATTTTTTTCACTTCTTTTACCTCCCTACTTTTTCATTTTTGATAAAAATGGGATTCTATACCTCTTTCCCGTGAATGCAAAGTAAGAAAGAAGTATAGAATAAAGTATAATAAAAACACCAACACCAAGATGAAAAACTTTCCATATATAAAAAAATAGATCTTTAATCTCTCCAGTTGTATTCAAGTATAGATAGTAAGAGAGAAGAGAAAAAATTACCCAGAAGATAATAGAAAAAATCCAGTATTTCACTGATTGAAGTGCATGGAATTTCAAGTAATCAGATTCGTTTTTTATATCAGAGACAAGAATAAACAGGCCAAAAATTCCTATAGTCAAATAGGATAATCCCGAAAGGAAATTTTCCTCTTCCTTTAACATAGACTTATTATTTAAAGCCAAGGTACTTTAACGCCTCCTCCTTCTTTCTCCAGTTTTTATAAACTTTTACCCATAACTCAAGATAAACAGGCTTACCAAGGAATTTTTCAATTTCAAGCCTTGCCTCTGTTCCAATAACTTTAAGCATATTTCCTTTATATCCTATAAGTATCTTTTTTTGAGAGTCCCTTTCAACATAGATATTGGCTCTTATATAGACTTTACCATTCTCTCTTTCTTTAAATTCCTCTACCATAACTGCTACTGAGTGGGGAACCTCTTCCTTTGTATGTATTA
Organism: uncultured Caldisericota bacterium; assembly: GCA_964575745.1. Lineage (GTDB taxonomy): Bacteria > Caldisericota > Caldisericia > B22-G15 > B22-G15 > B22-G15. The sequence goes on from CAZNRO010000003.1 coordinate 22,717, forward strand.
ATATCTTTTCTCTTATTAATTCAGAAACTACTTCAATTTCCATACTATCAGTAAGGATGTCCTCTGGATAAAGAGGTTCTCCCTCTGGAAGGAAAGAGAATAGCACATCAATTAATAAATCTACATTATCACCTCTTATCGCAGATATTGGAATAATTCTTTCAAATTCACCTAAATCCCCATACTCTTTTACAATATCTTCTTCTTTATCCTCAAATAAATCTCTCTTATTTATCGCAAGGATTTTTGGATTATCTATATCTTTTATATTCTGAGAAACAAGGATGTCTTCCTCTGTTGGGGAAGTGGAACCATCAACCACCCATAAAAGCACATCACCCTCTTTAAGGATGTTCAGTGCATACTTTACCATCTTCTCTCCCAGTTTGTGAATTGGCTTATGTATTCCCGGTGAATCAATAAAGACAATCTGCCCTCTTTCGTCATTATATATACCTTTAAGATTTTTCCTTGTTGTCTGAGGCTTACTTGTCACGGGGGCGATCTTCTCTTTTAGGATGTAATTCATAAGGGTTGATTTACCAGTGTTCGGTCTACCACAAAGAACCACTATTCCACTTTTTTTCATAAATTTAGTATAACATAAGTGTAACAATTGATAAACTGATGTGTATTTGGAAGTGAAAGGTGAAATATATAGAGGATAAAGAGGTAATAAAGAGGGTCAAAAATGGAGACAAAGAGGCGTTTGGAATACTTGTTGAACGATACGGAGACAAGGTTTTTACTTATTTTGTGAAACTTATTGGAGATAAAGAGGAGGCAGAAGATTTGACTTCAGAAGTTTTTTTAAAAGCTTTTAAAAAAATAGAGACTTTCAAGGACGGAAGAGATTTTCTTCCTTGGTTGTTTAGAATTGCAAGGAATGAAGGAATTAACCATATGAGCAGGAATAAAAAATTAACTGATTTAAACCTCAACATAAGTTCTATTAATGTTGAGTTTGAACGAGATTTTGCTCTATATGAGGCACTTTTATCTATACCTCCAAAGGATAGAGATATAATACTTCTATTCTACACTGAGAATTTATCTTACAAAGAGATTTCAGAGGTACTTGGAATACCTGTAAATTTAGTAAAGGTAAGATTACATAGAGCAAAGAAAAAATTAAAAGAAGCATTAGAGGTGAGAAATGAAGGATAAAGAATTTGAAGAAAGGTTACATTCGCTTTCTAAGATGTATGTCTTAAAAAGAGAGGTTAAGGAGAAAATTATGAGTGAGATAAGGAAAACAGAGATACACAGGAAAACCTCATTGGGTATTGTATTTGCTGTTCTTGTTTCCCTCATTGTATTAATAATTTTAATTCCTTCTCCACCATATCTTACTGATTCATCCTATCTTATTGATGAAAGTGAATTTATAGGAAAGTTTATTCTCTACCTCGAAAATATGGATATATTCCAATGGATGTTTGTTCAAATATCACTGTATCTAACAATTGCCTTTGTTGGTCTGTTTTCAGTGGTAGTTATCAATAAAATTAGATTGAAGGGAGGAAAGAGATGAAGAAAATATTACTTTTGGTCTTTGTATTACTTTTGATTTTAACTCCTACAGTTGTCTCCGCTCAAGGAATTGTTAAAGATGGGGGTGATGTTGTTGTTAAACCAGATGACATAGTTAGGGGAAATATTAAGGTTGGTGTTGGAAATGTCACTGTGTTTGGAAAAGTATTTGGAAACATATCTGTGTTAAGAGGAGACATAATTCTTAAGGACAAAGCTTATGTAGGTGGGAATGTGATAACATTTGGCGGAAAAATCATTGAAGAGGAAGGAGCTATTATTAAAGGAAAAAAAATAGAGTTTCCACCTAAAGATAATATTCCTTATAAAAGGCCTCATATCCCAGCATTTCTTCTTAAAAATGAGGGATTTGTGCTAAAAATAGTTATAATTCTTATCTTGTTAATATTCTCAGTGATATTTGCAGGTCTATTTAAAGAAGGATTTAATAATTTTGTGAATTTTTCAAGAAAAAACCTTATCCTATCCTTGCCATTAGGAATAATAATTCTTACACTACTTTTATACTTTATGCCTGAGCGGGCAATCTTTCCTTTTGGTCGAGCACTATTCCTTCTTTACAATATAACTATATATTTCTTGATTCTTATGGGGATGTCAACACTCTCTTATTTAGTTGGTGAAAGAGTTCTTAAATTATTACATCAAGAGGTTAAGACTAACAACATAAGAGAAATTGTAACTACATTAATAGGTGGATTGATTATTTTACTCCTCATACTTATCCCTAAAATTGGAATTTATCTACTCTCCATAACTGCTTCATTATCCTTTGGTATTTCCCTTTGCTACTTAATTTATAAGGTATTTAAATCTTAAAAACTTTGTCTATTCTGGTTAAATCTCTTGCACCATCCTTTTCCACTACAAGTAAATCTTCTATTCTAACACCAAACTTACCCGGTAAATATATTCCTGGTTCTACTGTGATTACCATACCAGCTTTCAGTTTACCTTCACCTCTTGGAGATAGATATGGCTTTTCATGTATTTCAAGTCCTACACCATGCCCAAGACTGTGATTAAAAAATTCACCATAACCTTTTTCTTTTATATACTCTCTAACCTTTTTATCCAGGTCAACAACTCCCACACCTTCCCTTATTCCATCGATTCCAATTTTTTGAGCCTCTTCAACAATCTTAATAACTTTCTCCGCTTCCTCTGTTATTTTTCCAAAGGTCACCATTCTCGTGCAGTCAGAATGATACCCATCAACTACAGTTCCAAAATCAAATATGATTATGTCACCATTTTTCAATTTTCTATTGGAAGGTTTTCCATGTGGTAGTGCGCCTCTTTCTCCAAAAAGAATAATAAAATCAAATGCATTTTTTTCTCCCCCTCTTTTTCTCATTTGGTATTCAAGCTCTGCATTAAGCTCTATCTCTGTAACATTTTCTTTGATAGATTTTAATGTCTCTAAAAAGGAAATTTCGGCAATTTTTTGTGCCTCATTTATATGTTTAATTTCATTCTCTCTTTTCACTATCCTCTCTTTCTCAACAACTTCTGAAAGTGGGATTAGTTCAAATTTTTCCCTTAGTTTATTGTAAAGAGAGAATAAGATAGTATCTTCAAAGCCGAGTTTCTCTATGGAATAGTTCTCAAAGATAAAATCTACAAAGGGTGGCTTATACTCTACAACTTCTATATCTTTATAAACTTCTTCCTTTGCCTGTGTTGTGAATCTTCCATCAACAAGTAATATAAATTTCTGCTTATCGTAAATAAGAAAACCTTCCTCGCCGGAGAAATTTGTTAGATACCTAATATTTTCAATTTTAGTTATGAGGAAATGGGAGATCTCATCAGGTATGTTTAGTTTCATGGTGAGAAAGGATCCTCTTTTCCTAATTCTTCTTCTGTAGTTTCAATAGGAGGTAAATCCATGTATCTTGCAGTTAATTCATCTTCAAGGTCAGTTATTTTATATTCCTTTAAAATGGAAGTCCTTGATTGTGTCTCTGTTCCTGTAGATGGTTTTTGAGAAGGGGGTGGTTTGAGATACAGGAAATAGAAAAGTCCACCAGCAACGATAAGAAGTAGAACAAAAGCAATTATAAGAACAGCTTCGTTCTTTTTTCTCTCCTTTGAAGTTCCCTTTTTTAAAACTATTCTTCTTTCTTTCTCCATTTAAGGCTCCTTTGCTGTAAATACACTTGCATTAAAATTAAAATTGAGTATTCTTGGACCCGTTTCCTCACCTTCAGGTCCTCTAAAACCAGCTCCGTATGTAACAGAAACCTTTTTTATGTGAAGTATTCTTGGAAAGTTTTCAAGAGCTTTCATGACCTCTAAAGCTTTCTTAAAGTTTTCAGAGATTCCGAAGTTAAGTTGCATCTCGTAGTATCCTGGTCTCTCCATTAATCTTGCCTTTGAAAAATTCATTCCTCCTGCTCCACCAACAAGACTCAAATTAGATATGTCTATATCATTTTTCTTTCCAAATTCGTGAAATTGAACTAAAAGCCTTGCTATATCCTGATCTTTAGGTAAAAGCACTCTAAGTTTTTCCATTTCAGCCTTTTCGCTTTCTATAGCAAGTTTTATCTTCTCTTCATTTTTCTTTATAAATACCAATTCATCCAATCTATCCCTTGCCTTCATGATTTCAGTATTTAAAGTTTTTATCTCTTCTATCTTCGGTTTCAAAAGAATCATGTAGAAGCTAACACCAATAGCTGCAAGTAGTATTATCAGAGTCACATACTTGGCAGACCCTTTCATTTCTTACCTCCAATTTTCCATTTTGCCATTATAGTAAATGTTATCTTCTCTGTTTCCTCTGGTGTAGCTCCTCTACCTCCCTGTTTACCAAAACTGGACAGGAATATATCTGAAAACTGGGGGAATTGCTTAAGGTGGAATAAAAGCTTCCCAAGGGTATAGTAATTGTCCGTGATACCCGTCATTCTGACAAGTTTAGAATCCTTATCCACCTCAAGAGATGTTAAATATGCATATTTTGGGAAATATGCAGTTAACTCCTCAAAGAACTCTGAGAACTTAACTTCTTCATTTATGAGTTTTTTTGTGGTGGATATATAGTAATTTAACTTTTTATCTATAGACAATTTCTCGTTTTTGAGTTGTTCCATATCTTTGTATCTCTCTATATCGGAATTAAGGGACGCTAATTGAGATTTTAAAATGTTAACCTTGTTCCAATAAGTAAAGTATGTTAACCCCAAAGCGATGAGAAAGAAGACAATTATAATTATCATTGTAGTATCTGTAACTTCTTTTTTTCTCTTCTTCTTTACAGTAGGTAAAAGGTTTATTTTGATGTTCATTTTTTCCTCCCTCTCTTTGTAATCCGCTCTGCCTTCTTTTCTTTCGTTTCTTTTCTTGAAAATTTGATTCTTTTAACTTTTTCAAACCGTTCAATAGTTTCTCTCATACTCAAACCCACAGATACAGAAAAGAAAGGTGCCATGTCAAGAAGATACTCCTCTGTAAAAAGTTTGGGATTGTAGACAACAGCTTTATATAAGAAATCATTTAGCTTTGTTTCAACACCAAGAGTTGTTTTTATATACTTAATTAGCCCCTTAAGTTTGGATGTTCCACCACCCATAATTATCTTAAAAGATTTACCAGAGTAAGATGGAAGTCCTCTATAATACATAACAGACCTCTTAAGCTCAAGTACAAATTCCTCAATGAGAGGCATTATTGAAGTTGTAACTTTAAATGTATCGCTCTCTTTGTCAACACTCTCCAAATCCACATTACACATGGTGACAAGGAGACTTTCTGCTTCCTTTTCATTCGTTCCTATTTTGTCTGATATTCCTTTTATCAAAGTTTCACCACCAAAAGGAATTATTCTTGTAAATCTTAAAATTCCATCTTCAATTATATTTATTGATGTAAAAGAGTGACCTGAATTTACAAGTACTATGATTGTATTCTTGTACTCATCTTTAAGGATATAATCCAGGAGTCTGAGTTCAGCAAATGATTCTATTTCAATTGCCGCAGGTTCAAGTTTAGCTAACTTTATGGCAGCAACGATACTATTTATTATATCTAAACTCGCAGCAGCTGCTATTACGGAGATTTTCTTCCCTTCGGTTTTTGGACTTGCGCCTATAATTTGATAGTCAAAGGAAGCATCCTCTATTTTATAGGGAAGCACTTTGCTCATTTCCCATTTTATTACCTCATCAAGTTCAGTTTTTGGTAGGTTGTCTACAACGAGAGTTCTTACGGTGACAAGTTGACCAGAAACTGCAGTTACCACTCTTTTGCCAATAAATGAGTACATTCTCATAAGAGTTCTTATGGCCTCTGCGACTTCATCGGGTTTGACTATCTTTGCATTCTCGATAGAATCCTTTGGAGTAGGTAGAAGACCTATATTCACAAGATTTAACCCCTTGCCCGTTTCTCTAATTTGAGCAATTTTTATATACCCTGAACCTAAATCTAATCCAATAACAGGCGCTTTACCAAATCCTCTCATTTTCACCTACCTTTTTAAAATTATAACATTAAACTTGTATAAAATCTAATGATACTGTCGCCCCATATATAAATTATAATAGCAGAAAGGGACATAAATGGTCCAAAAGGTATGGGTGATTTTCTCTCCTTCTTTTTTGAGAGGAGAAGGTATATAGCAGGGAAGAAACCAAGAATAAAGGAAAGAATAAACCAGGGTATAATCTTAGGAAAACCAAGGGTTAAGCCGATGAAAAAGGAGTATTTAAAATCTCCACCACCCATACCACCCTTTGAGACGAGTATTATGAGTGCAAAGATCAAAGGAGGTATGAACATACCAAGTAAGGAAGAGATGTAATTTTTCTTAAGTATTACAAGAAGAATTTCAACAACAATCCCAATTACGATAAGGGAATCAGGGATTTCCATGAACTCCAAATCTATAAGAGAAATTACAAGAAGAATAGAAAAGAAAAAGATTGATTCTATGTAATAAACAGAATAACCAAACATTAAGAAACTTAAGGAGAAATAGAGAGCAGTTATGACTTCCACAATAAGATACCTTGGTGAAATTTTACTACCACAGTATCGGCACTTTCCACCAAGAAGAATGTAAGATAAAATAGGAATAAGATCATACCATGCCAATTGATGATTACATTTAGGACAAAAAGATCTTTTTTTATAGATGGATATTTTTCTTGGGATTCTATAGATAAGAACATTTAAGAAGCTACCGACTACTGCTCCAAGCAAAAAGTTAAAAGTAAGATTAAGAATCACTTTCTAAGTCTTCCTTTCTTATCAGCAGTCGATTGCAATTCTCACATGTTACTGAAAATTGAGTATTCTTCAATATGGATATGATTCTTGTCGGTAAAACTATTCCACATTCTGTACATTTTCTATCATAGACAATTGATACAGGTTTTCTTCTAAATCTTAAGAAATTCTTGCGGTAAAAAGAAAGGGTGGGCTTAGGTATCTTTTTTAAAAGAGCTTCTCTATTTTCTTTAAGTTCTTCAAGCTTATCTTTACTTTTCTGTGCCTCTTCCAGAATCTCTTTCTCATCTTTCTCTGATTCTATCTTTTTCTCCTCAAACTCCTTTTTTAGTTGTGTAAGCTTTTCTTTGGCCTCCTCTATCCAATCAATTGTTTTAATTAAAGTTTCCTCAAGTTTTCCTCTCTTTCTGGCAATCGTCTTAATCTCTATTTGAGTTGCATGAACCTGTTTTTCTGAAATTTTTCCTCCTGAGAGAGAATCTTTAAGCTTTTCTTCCTTTTTATTAAGTTCTTCTATCTCAGCTCCAATATTCTTTGCTTCAATTTCCTTTTCCTTTATCTCATTAGAGAAAGATTTTATATTGTTCTCAAATTCATCCAATTCTTCTTGAATTTTCTTAATCTCTCTTTCTATGTTCCTGGTTTTAATTAAAAAAATCTCATTATCAATCTTTTGCAATTTGTAGAGAAGAATAACATGACTTTTTAACATTTGCATTATTTTTCCTTTGGTGGGCCCGCTAGGATTCGAACCTAGAACCCGGTGGTTATGAGCCACCTGCTCTACCGTTGAGCTACGGGCCCTAACACCCTTATTATATTACAAAAATTTTACCATTGTCAACAACAAGCCAATTGGAGTTATATTTATAAGTCATTATTAGTTAGCTTTTTCTATGTATAAAGGCGTATCGTCAATATCTATAGATAAAATAGCATTATTGGTGAATTTTATGGTTTCTTCTCCAAATGCGTCAGTAATTTTTACTTTATTCCATCCTATGTTCGTTTCAAAAACTGTCTTAGGCTCAGTTTCTCCATAAAAAGGATCTCTCTTCTCCCAAACTACATATTTTATACTTCCATCATCCATGGTTAGCTTAAACAAATAAATGTCTTTGTTATCCAATTCTAACCTTTCTACATTTTTAACATTGCCAATATGCTGAATCATTCTCTGATAGGAGAAGTAAGGGGGTAATTTTTTCCATCCACGAGGGTTCATTAAACGCATTTTTCCAAAAATAATATTTGTTCCTGAAGACTTGAGGTTCCAATACCACATCTCCTTTATACCAGTAGAAAGAATAATTATGTGTCTCTGTATTAAATCCTTAAAGTGTATCCTGTTTCTTTTTTCCTCAAGTTCTTTTGAAGTATCTGGGAGAAACATCTCTATCTGAGGGGGAATTAAATTCTTTTCTCTCATTTTTTCATAGACATATTTTAAGATTTTATATGGAACTATACCTGTTTCTTTTATCTCCTCTAACTGTTCTTCTGTGAGTTCTAATTCTCCACTTTCCAGCATCTCTTCAAATGCAATTTTTGTATCATTCAAAAATTTTTTAAAATCATCAGAAAATTCTCTTGGATCTGGACCACCAAATTCTGTAGTTACAATAGGCTTTTCATATCCATTTTTTATCATCTCATCCCTAAACCACTTTACTCTTGAAGGAATATCATACATATCCTTATATAAACGAACATCCAATACATCAAAGTAATCCTTCATGTTTCCAATAGCATACTCAAAGAATCTCCTATTTGTTGGTGCTCCATGTTTAAACTCACCATTGTTGTTTACACCAATTACAATAGCGTCTGGTTGGACAGATTTTACTGCTTCGTAAAATATCTTCTGAATCTTAACATACTCTTTGGCTTTGTCTTTTGGAAAATGGTGAACTGATGCAGGTTCAGTATCTCTTTGCCAATATGTGATTTTTCTATTGGTATGCTTTACCAGATTTACAATGAATTCTCTGTATTTTTCCTCACATTCTTTACATTTAAGCGTTGAACCTTTGCGAGATTCATTGTTTGTGCACCATCCATCTGTAAAGATGTTCAATAGAGCTTTATCATCTGAGCCGATTTGATTTAAATACTCATCCATTCTTTCCCAGCTATATACACCCTCACTGGATTCAATTTCACTCCAGTAAAAAGAGACCTTTGTTTTATTTACTCCAAGATCATGTATATAATCCATAAAATTATCAAGGTTCTTTGATCCTTCTCCAAAAGCTATACCAAAAGGACTGGATATGTTCTTTCTATTAAAGTTTTCAGGAATATCTCCGATACATCCCTCTATAAAAATTATTCCAATAATCAAAATTAACCCAAAGACTGTTTTTTTCATAATGCATCCTCCTTTATATGGAATACATGCGCTTTATAAGTTTTGTTACAAAATAGGATTTGAAAATCAGCTATAATTAATATATGATAATTGGAATAGGGATTGATGTTTTAAATATTGAAAGATTTAGACGAAAAATTGAAGAAAATCCATCTCTGTTAAAAAGAGTTCTTACAGAAAGAGAAATTGAAATATTTAATGAATTTCACGATCCTATTCCTCACTATGCAGGAAGATTTGCTCTTAAGGAAGCAATAATCAAGGCAGCAAAGGAAAAGCTAAACATAAAGGGATTTAAAGATATTGAAATTCTTAAAGAATCCAACGGAAGTCCTATTTTGACCAAACCTGCCCACTGTAAATTACACATAAGTTTATCTCACGAAGACGATTTCGTTGTTGCAATAGCAATTTTAGAAGAATAATTAACTGAATTTACTCTCGGATGGAAGAAAAAATTCCTTATCTCTATAATTGATTCTCTTAAGTCTTCCTTCTTTTACTAATTTATGCAAGGATTCCAAAAGCTCATCTTTGTTAAAACCTTTTATTGACTCAAGAATTTGATCTAAACGCATTGGATGTCTTCGTGTAAGAAAAAGTATTGCTTCTTCTGGGCTTTTAAATTCCCTACCTTCAAAACTACCCTGCTCTTCAATATTTATAAATATTGCATTTTTAAGAATTCTTTTTGCCATTTCAATTCCTTCTTTATCTGGTATTTCAACCCAGCTTTCAGCAGGAGGCCTTATTGGTACATTGACATATACTCTATCTGGAGAGATTTTATCAAGTATAGCCTGCATTCTTTTTAGTTCTTCTTCATTATCATTTAAACCTTTGACAAGCATTATTTCTATCCAGATTTCTCCATCATATTCTTTCCTTAAATTTATAAAGCCATCTACAACCTTTTCAAACTGAATACCTTCAAAAGGTCTATTTATTAATTTAAACACTCTTTCTGTTCCGGCATCCAGTGTGGGAGAAATTACATGAAAAGGTAAAACTTCATTCCTTACTTCCTTATGCATCAGTAAAACTCCATTTGTTATCAGGGCAGTCTTTATGTCAGTAAATTCTCTTACTCTTTGTATTAAGTATCCTATATCCTTTGATAAGAGGGGTTCTCCTTCTCCAACAAAAGTTATATAATCAATCTCATCTTTAAACATTCTAATCATTTCTTTTATCTCTGAGAGTATTAAATCTTTCTTAAAGAAGCTTCTCCTTTGGTTTGTAAAATTTTTAGTTCTTCCAAGTTGGCAGTAAACACACGAATAATTGCATGTCTTTAAAGGTATTGGGTTAACTCCCAGAGATCTACCAAAACGCCTTGATGGTACAGGTCCATAAACAAACTTGAAATTTTTTTTCATAATTTAATTATAGATTCATATATAATTAAACTCAAGGAGGATAAAATGGAGAGAACTTTACTTATATTAAAACCAGATACTTTTAGAAGAGGTTTGGTAGGTGAAATAATTAAGAGAGTAGAACTAAAAGGATTTAAGATTGTAAATATGAAATTTGAGTATCTCTCAAGGGAAAAGGCTGAAAGATTCTACAGTGAGCATAAAGGTAAAAGTTTTTTTGAAAAACTAATAGACTACATCACTTCTGGGCCAATACTTGCAATGGAATTAGAGGGTGAGAATGCAATTAAGATATTAAGAATTCTTATTGGAGCAACGGATCCAATTGAAAGAGAGATGGGTTCTATAAGAGGTGATTTTTCAATGGATATTACTGAGAATCTTGTTCATGCTTCAGATTCAGAGGAAAGTTTTAAAAGGGAGAAAGACATAATCTTTGAATTATAAAAGGTTTACTTTTTTTCACATTGTTATAAAATAATGTGAAAAAGCAAGGAGGAAGCTATGCCTATAAAAGAGGCTAAGTTTATTTGGATGGATGGGAAATTTGTTCCTTGGTGGGATGCAAAGATTCATGTGCTTTCACATGTTGTTCATTACGGTTCTGGTGTATTTGAGGGTATAAGAAGTTACAATACAGACAAAGGTCCCGAGATTTTTAGATTAACAGATCACCTAAAGAGACTTTATAATTCAGCGAAAATTTACAGAATAGAAATCCCCTATACATTAGATGAATTGAAAGAATCAACAAAGGAACTTATAAGAAAAAATGAATTAGGATCTGCATATATAAGACCCATAGTTTTTAGAGGTTATGGAACAATAAGTCCCACAGGAAAAGGTTCGCCAATTCAAGTAGCTATTATAGCTTTTGAATTTGGAAGGTATCTTGGAGAGGAAGAATTTAAAAAAGGGTTAGATGTTATGGTCTCTTCGTGGAGAAAGTTTGCTCCAGATACCATACCAGCCATGGCTAAGGCAAGCGGAAACTATCTTAACTCATCACTGGTAGGACTTGAGGCAGCAGAATATGGATTCAAGGAAGGTATATTACTCGATAATTTTGGTTTTTTGAGTGAGGGGAGCGGGGAGAATGTATTTCTTGTAAAAGATGGAGTTTTGTTTACACCACCTGTGTCTGCATCCATACTGGTTGGAATAACAAGAGATTCAATTATACAAATAGCAAGAGATATGGGGCTTGAGGTAAGGTTTGAATTTATTCCAAGAGAGATGATATATGTTGCGGATGAACTTTTCTTTGTAGGAACCGCTGCAGAGGTTACACCTATAAGAAGTGTTGATAAAATACCTATTGGGAAAGGAACTGCAGGAGAGATAACACTTGCAATTCAAAAGAAATTTTTAGATATAGTAGAGGGTAGAGAGGAAGATAGGTATGGCTGGCTTGAGTATGTATAATTAATTCTACCAGATAAGAAGAACAACTCCTATAACTATTAAGAGAATTGAAATTGAAAGATATATAAATTTTTTTCTCGTTCTAAAGAGGAGAGAGAATATCAACAAAGCTACTCCTGATACAATTAGTACCCAAGGAATAGCGTTGAATCTGTTTCCAACCAAATTTTCTGAAATTCCATTTTCCTCTCCTGGTGGTGCTATAGGTAAGAAAGAAAACAGAGGCATTTAATATCTCCTTACCCTTATAAGTCCTGAAAAGGGTATAATTTCAACGCCACTTTTCTCTATTTCATCAAGTATAATATTCATTCCAATAGAATCGGAAGCCATATGGCTGGCTACAAGTAAATTTATATAATTTTTCTCTGCTTCCTTTCTATGCTCTTCAGAGAAATGCATGCCGAGAATGGTACCAACTCCTGCATCAGATAATCTCTTCATCATCTCTTTTGCTCCTTCTGCTCCACCCGTCATATCAACGACTATCTTTCCTGCTTTTGATTCTTTATTTCCTGCGTACATTTTCAAGCCAAATCCCATTTTTTCTGCTTCTTTATACTCAGGAACAGTAAGTAATAAGTCCATCAAATCTTTAATATACTCTGGCTTTTCTTTCTCTATAAGATTTGTGAGAAAAGTCGTTACACAGTTATCTGCTGCAGTATGACAGCACATAAACGGAAGATTTAAAAGTTTTGCTGAATCTACCGCTCTATACGCATTAGATGCATGTACACTTCTTTCTACTTCTGAAGCTCTTTTTCCCATAAGTTTTTCAACAATATTTATAGGAACACCCCAGATGTGATTTATTTCTTCTTGGACTTTCATAACCTCGTATAGATTCAAAAGTCCAATACCTCTTGGATGATGAGATACAACAAGATCTGCATTTAGATTTTTCGCAAGCATGAGCTCACCTGTATCGACATCTATACCAGTAAATAATCTTTTTATCTCTTCATCCCCTTTCCCAAAGAGTATTCTTGTATCTCCATAGGGATTATTCAAAGACTCTATATCAAAGAACTCTTTCTTTGAGTCAGGAAGCTTCTCAAATTCTTTCCTTTTTCTCTCAAGTTCCTTTTTTACAAACTCGACACCTCTTGGATCGTTCTTAATTCCAATTTCCACTGCTTTCTCATAGATATCTTTTAGCCTCAATTTCCACCTCCTTACTTTTATATTATAATTGAAATATGGAAATATTTCTTGACAGTGCAAATGAAATTGAATTAATAAGCATCAAAAATTTTCCTTTTATATCTGGAGTTACAACGAACCCAAGTCTTATTTCAAAGGAAAAGGCTAAGGTAGAAAAGCTTATAGATGTTGTAAAGGAAAGTAATCTAAAAATTTTCATTCAGACCTTAAAAGAAACCAAAGAAGAAATCTATAAAGAAGGAGTAAGCTATTTTTCTCTTTATCCAGACGGAGTTGTATTAAAAATTCCTTTTTCTCCTGAAGGTCTTAAGGTGGTTCCTCTTTTTAAGAAAGACAATATACCAACTGCTATTACATCTATCTTCTCTCTTTCACAAATAATAGTTTCACTTCCCTTGCATCCTGATTATGTAATTCCATATATAGATAGAATAGGAAGGTATGGTGGAGATGGAGTGAAACTTGTAAGAGAAGCAAAGGAGATTATTATAAAAGAAAAAGTTAGTACCAAAATCCTTTCAGCAAGTTTTAGAAGTGTAAAACAGGTTGAGGAGGTTATGGTTGCAGGAAGCAATGCCATAACTATTCCTATGAAGGTATTAAAAGATATAATGTCAAATCCCTTATCAGAAAAAGCCATAAAGGATTTTAAAACTGATTGGTTAAGTATGAACGAAAAAGGACATAGCTGAAACAAAAAGCTGTTTAAAATGAGAGAAAATTATAGTATAATTCTAAAACAATGATTACATTCCAAGAGGTAATAAACAAACTTAGAGAATTCTGGAATAGCAAGGATTGTGTCCTTGGTGAGGGGTATGATATAGAGGTAGGCGCTGGAACCATGAGTCCTCTTACATTTTTTGGCGTATTGGGTAAAAAACCATGGAGGGTAGCTTACGTTCAACCGTCAAGAAGACCTGCAGATGGTAGATACGGAGAAAATCCGAACAGGCTTTACAAACATTATCAATTTCAAGTAATCCTAAAACCACCACCAGATGATGTTATACCTCTTTACATAAGAAGTCTTGAGGAGCTTGGGATAAAAGAAACTGAGCATGATATAAGATTTGTTGAAGATAACTGGGAAGCACCTACTCTTGGTGCATGGGGAGTAGGATGGGAAGTCTGGCTTGATGGAATGGAAATAACTCAATTTACATATTTTCAGCAAGCAGGTGGAATTAATCTATCCCCTGTTTCAGTAGAGATAACATATGGTCTTGAAAGAATCGTGCTTTTTTTACAAAATAAAAAATCTATCTTTGATATTATGTGGAACAAAAAATATACTTATGGAGAGTTAAGACTTATGGAGGAAAGGGAACATTGTGTATATTCCTTTGAAAAAGCCGATGTTAAAATGCTAAAGAACACTTTTAATACTTTTGAGACAGAGGCAAAGAAATTACTTGAGGATGGACTAATTTTGCCAACATACGATTATGCACTGAAATGTTCTCACATCTTTAACATTCTTGATGCAAGAAGAGCTTTTGGCGTTACAGAAAGAACGAATTACATAAATAGGATTAGAGGAATTGCAAATATGTGTGCAAAGCTTTACGACGAGGTCCATAATGAGTAAAGAGTTTTTCTTGGAGATTGGGTGCGAAGAGATTCCATCTCGTTTTCTCAAAGAAACTGCTGAAGCAATAGCAAATAATCTTAAGAATTTCTTTAAAGAGGAAGAGATAGAACATGGTGAGATTGAGGTTTATTATACACCGAGAAGACTAATTTTTTATATAAAGGAGGTATCTGAAGAACAGAAGGAAAAGACGATAAAGATTAAAGGACCTTCTAAAAAAATAGCATTTACTCAAAATGGTGAACCATCCCC
>CAZNRO010000004.1:0-2987 GCA_964575745.1 uncultured Caldisericota bacterium
CTTTCAAGTTTTGTTCCTTCAAATTATACCATAGACACAAAACATTTCAAATTATACCACATATTCATTTAAAACCTTCCATTTGTTTTCAAATCCTACTCCCTCAAAAATTAACAATTTTCTCTTCAGCTTCTTTCCACCCCCATACTCTCCTATCTCTCCATTGCTTTTTATAACTCTATGGCAGGGGATAAGTATTGGAAAGGGATTAAATTTCATAACATTTCCAACTGCTCTTGCTCCTTCTCTCACACCAACCTTTTCTGAAAGTCTTTTATATGTGCTTACCTTTCCTCTTGGTATATCGCTGGTTTTAATAAGAACTTTTCTCTGAAAGTCCGTTAAGTAAGAGAGATTCAAAATTTTTAAATCCAATTCTTTTCTTCCATAAAAAACATCAATAACAATTCCTTTAACAAAAGGAATACTTATGTTCTCTTCCATTTCTTCATCAAGCAGGTTTACTCTTTCAATTAACCCTCTTTTTCTGTTGTAAACCACCAATATGGTGATGAATTTGAGATTTATAAATATCTCCTCAAAGTCCAAGCTCATCAGAAACTTCTTTCATTGAATTTAGAGCAATTTCAATAAATTCAGAGAGAGGAATACCAAGTTCTGTCTCACATGTCTTTATCTGTTCTCTATTTGCACCTTTTGCAAATTCTTTTGCTTTAAATTTCTTTTTAACGGATTTTACCTTCACACTCGCAAGTTTTTTATCAGGCATTACCAATGCAGTAGCTGTGATAAGACCAGAGATAGGGTCAGCAGCAAACAATGCCTTAGCCATGAGGGAGTTTCTTGGTATTCCGTGTCTTTCATTATGTGCCTCAACGGCGTTTACAAATTCTTCATCAAAACCCATCTCTCTTAACATTTTGCCTCCAATTAATGAGTGCTTGTCTGGATCATTCATGGTTTCTCCATAATCTATATCATGAAGGAGACCACATAACTCCCACCTTTCCTCATCTTCACCAAAATATCTTGCCAGTCCTTTCATTATAGCACCCACTGCTATGGAGTGTTTCACAAGATTCTCATTGTTAAGTTTCTCCTTAATAAGTTTAATAGCTTCATCTCTATTCATTCTCAACCTCCACAATCATACTTATTTCCACACATGAGTTCAATGGGAGTTCACTCACTCCCACAGCAATTCTTGCATGCTTTCCTTTTTCTCCAAAGAGTTTCACCAATAAATCGCTTGCACCATTTATAACCTTTGGCTGATCGGTAAATCCCTCTGCCGAATTGACAAATCCTTCTAATTTCACAATCCTTACTACCTTATCAAGTGAACCAATCTCCTTTTTCAGATTGGATAGAAGAATCAATGCACATTTTTCTGCCTCTTTATATGCCTCATTTATGTCAAGATCCTTTCCTACTTTTCCTTTCCTACCCGAGATAACACCTGAAAGAAAAATGAGCTTACCTGATCTTACAACAGGGAGGTATGAACCTACAGGTTTAGATGGTTCGGGAAGTGTAATACCCATATCTTTTAATCTCTCCTCAATCATTTAATCACCTCCAATTTTTTACTTACTTCTTTAAAGAATTCATCAATATCTCTTCTTACCACTAAATAAGGAGTTATAAATTTTAAATTTATATCTCCACTACCCACAACAATTATCTTTCCCTTTGTAAACTGAGGAAGCAAAGATGCGGGATAGACTTTTAAAGATGTTCCTATTACAAAGAAGAGATCTGCCCTCTTTGATAACTCAACTGCCTTGTCAAAATCCCTTACCCCTTCTTTAAAGAATACTATATCAGGTTTTATAACACCTCCACACCTATCACACTTCGGAATCCTTTCCTTAAATATTTTCTCCTTCATCTCCTCATAAGAATACTTTTTTCCACATTGAGTGCAATGAGAAGTTAAAAAGGTTCCATGCAGATTAATAATATTTTTTGAACCACTTTTTTCATGAAGTAAATCTATATTCTGGGTGATGATAGCTTTAAGTTTGCCTTGGGATTCAAGTCTGGCAAGGAAGGTGTGTGTAAATGTGGGCTTCACCTTTTCTAAAAGAGAAACAAATTCCCTTGCAAAATTATAAAAGGGTAGTGGATCCATAAGGAAATAATCTATATCAAAAACTTTATCCGGATCATAGAGACCAAGAGTATAGATTCCCTTTGGACCTCTAAAATCTGGGATACCTGCATTTGTTGATATTCCTGCACCAGTTAAAGCAACGATAAATTTAAAATCTTTAATAAGCCTTGCTGTCTCCTTAACTTCATCCATCCTAAATAGATTTTAACACAACAAAGAATCAATGAATAAATAGAAGGTATACAATTATGGAAGATATAACAAGATATGGTATGGAAAAGAGATGGAATCTAATCCATGCCTTTTTATCCTTGGATATTCTTAGAGCTATAATATTTGCTAAAGATGCAATAACTAAACCATTACCGCCTATATTTACACCTATACAGATAATTCTCCAATTATTAGAAAATCTGGATATAAAAACTGTGGAAGGAACATTACTCATTATCTGAGAAGTTAAAATGGATAAGAAGTATAAATTGCTTTCTCTATTTAAGTTGATTTTAATCATTGTATTCCTAAAAAACGGAATCTCTGAAAGAACTCCAAAATCAATAAAAATCAACACGAATATAAACAGTAAGAGCCAATCTATAGATTTAATAATTTTTTTATAGAATAGTATATATACTACAAAAATTAAGAGAAGGGATGGGTAAAGAAAATTAAACTCGGCTGAGATTACAAAAAGAATCAATGAGAAAATGGATATAAATAGAAGCTTTGAATCTACTCTTATATCATCTGTGTTTTCTACAATTTCTAAATTCTTATTCTTAAAGAAAAAGAGTAGAAAGACAATAAGAATTAAGAATGAAACTAAGAATGCTGGAAAAACATTGTATATAAAACTTAAAAAAGGAACATCGTATCTATGCCAGATAAAAATATTCTGGGGATTTCCTAT
>CAZNRO010000004.1:3087-8547 GCA_964575745.1 uncultured Caldisericota bacterium
TTAAAAAAGGAACATCGTATCTATGCCAGATAAAAATATTCTGGGGATTTCCTATAGGTGTCAGCATAGATCCAACATTAACCCCGATTGCTTCAAAAATAATTAACTTATGAATCTCGTTTTTAAAAAATCTCTTAAAGCTAAGAGTGAGTGGAATTACAATAAAAAGAGCAATATCATTGGCAAGGAAAGGTGAGAGAAAAACAGATAGGGCAGTCAAAACTAATGCGAGGGATCTCTCTGTTTTAATCCTTCTTAATGCCTTATGTGAAATTTCTGAAAAATAACCGCTCTCTCTTATCCCTTCAGTAATTATTAAAAGTCCGGCAAGAGAAATTATGGTTTTAAAATCTATGTATTTTGGATAATCTTTCACCTTATACGGAAAGGATATAAGGAGTACGAGAAAGAGTACTAAAAATACAAAAAGCACAGGCTCTTTAATTAAAAATTTTCTCATTTTCTTGTCTTAATATTTTATCAGAGTATTAATGAAAATAAAACAGAAAAGGTATATTTGATAAACTCATTCAAAAACTTGACAAAAGGTAATTTTTTATTAGAATAATATAGCAGGGCGAATGGCTCAGTGGTAGAGCACTTGCTTCACAAGCAAGGGGTCACAGGTTCGAATCCTGTTTCGCCCACCACTGAGCGATATTTACGCGGGGTCGTGGTGTAGTGGTCTAACACGCCAGCCTGTCACGCTGGAGATCGCGGGTTCGAATCCCGTCGATCCCGCCATGCGGGAGTAGCTCAGGGGTAGAGCACCACCTTGCCAAGGTGGCTGCCGCGGGTTCGAATCCCGTCTCCCGCTCCAGAAGTCTCTTCCCAATTTTGCCAGCGTAGCTCAGAGGTAGAGCAACTGATTCGTAATCAGTTGGTCGCCCGTTCGAGTCGGGCCGCTGGCTCCAGAACTAAGGAGGATAATATGAGTTCACTTATTTACCCACTTTCTGCTGCTATTATAGGGGTTATTTTTGCAATTCTTCTCATCTGGGAGGTGTTAAGAAATCCAGAAGGAACAGATGAAATGAGGAAAATCTCCATAGCCATCAGGAAGGGTGCATCTGCTTTCCTTGTAAGGGAATGGAAGATAATGGGCATAATAGTTTTCATTTTTGCTGTAATTGTAGGCATTCTCATCCATCCATGGGTTGCAGTTTCCTATATATTTGGAACTTTTCTCTCTGCATTCTCTGGTTTTGTAGGAATGACAGTAGCAACCCGAGCCAATGTAAGAACAACAAATGCAGCAAAGCATTCCGCTGGAAAAGCCATTGATGTTGCTTTCTCTGGTGGTGCAGTTATGGGCATAACTGTATCATCTTTAGGAATCTTGGGGTTAGTTATAGTATATTTTATTGGTGCAAGCTTTATTAAATCTACGAGCGTTCTTTCATTAATCACTGGATATTCAATGGGTGCAAGCTTTGTTGCACTGTTTGCAAGAGTGGGTGGAGGAATATTCACAAAAGCTGCAGATGTTGGAGCAGACCTCGTAGGAAAAGTTGAAGCAGGAATACCTGAGGATGATCCAAGAAATCCAGCAACTATAGCTGATAATGTCGGTGATAACGTTGGCGATGTGGCTGGAATGGGAGCAGATTTGTATGAATCATATGTAGGTGCAACGGTCTCATCAATAGTTATTGCCTATGCATTATCAAAAACAGCTCCCTTTGGAGAAAAGGGAATATTCTATCCCTTAATTCTTGTAGCGATAGGACTTATTTCTTCAATTCTTGGGGTTTTGTATGTGAAATTTTCATCAAAGCTTGGAACAAATATAACTCCTCAGTATGCATTAAGAGGAGGAACATTTTTTACAGCAATACTATTTACAATTGCAGGTTATATTGTTACCAATGTATATCTTGGAAACCTTAATCCATTTTATGCTACATTTCTTGGCCTTATAAGTGGTGTAGCAATAGGTTTAATTACAGAATACTATACAGGTGGAAATCCAATAAAAAGAATCGCAAAGGCTTCTACTACAGGTGCAGCTACAAATATATTAGCTGGAATATCAGTAGGAATGGAAAGTACAATATTTCCAATTTTAATACTTGCTCTCTCCATATGGGGAGCTTATAGGTTTGCAGGAATATATGGAATAGCTCTTGCAGGCTTAGGTATGCTTTCAACATTGGGGATGTCACTATCAGTTGATGCATATGGTCCTATCGCAGATAACGCAGGTGGAATTGCAGAGATGAGCCATCAAGATCCAGAGGTAAGGGAAATTACAGACTCCCTTGATGCCTTTGGAAATACAACAGCAGCAATGGGTAAAGGGTTTGCCATTGGATCTGCTGTTCTAACCGCACTTGCTCTGTTTGTAGCTTATGCTCAAACTGCAAAACTATCCATAATAAGTATTTTAAGTCCAAATGTTGTTGCAGCAATGTTTATAGGGGGTATGCTTCCTTATCTCTTCTCAAGTTATGCTCTTTCTGCTGTAGAAAAAGCAGCACACAAAATGGTGGAAGAGGTAAGAAGGCAATTCAAGGAGATTCCGGGAATAATGGAAGGAAAAGCCGAACCAGAATACGAAAAATGTGTAGATATATCCACACAGGGAGCGTTGAGAGAAATGATAATACCTTCTCTTATAACCATAGCTTCTCCTTTTGTTATGGTGTTTCTCTTTGGTAAAGATGGTTTAGGTGGATTTCTTGCAGGAGCACTTGTCAGCGGAGCACTTCTTGCAATATTTATGGCTAATGCTGGGGGTTCATGGGATAATGCAAAGAAACTTATAGAAAGGGGTCTCTTTGGTGGAAAAGGTTCTCCTGCCCACAAAGCAGCTGTAGCAGGAGATACGGTGGGTGATCCATTTAAGGACACAGCTGGACCTTCCATAAACATACTCTTAAAGTTAATGAGTATCATATCATTAGTGTTTTTACCATTTTTCCTTAGATTTTTACATTAATTTGAAACTTAAATTGGAGGTATAAAAGAATGAGAGAAGAAGAATTAAAGAAAAAAACTATGAAAGAACTCTACAAAATTTCTCAGGATCTAAAAGTTAAGAATTATTCCCATTACAGAAAAAATGAATTGATAAAAAAGATCCTGGAGAAAATGAGTGATTCAGATGTAAAAGAAGAGACAAAAACAGAGAATGCGGTTAAAGTGGAGGTTAGGCCTGAAAGAAAAAGCGATTATTTTCCCTACATACCAAAGGAAGAACAATATATAGCAAAAGGGATACTTGAGATTCTTCCCGAGGGTTATGGGTTTTTAAGAACAAAGTACACACCATCTTCCTCAGATATATATGTTGCTCCATCACAGATAAAAAGGTTTAATCTAAGAGTCGGTGATGAAATTGAGGGTTGGGTAAGGAAGCCACCAGAAAAGGATAAATACCCGGCACTTTTAAAAATCATATCTATAAATAATCTTCTTCCTGAACAGGCAAGGAGAAGACCCGTATTTGAAACTTTAACACCAATCTTTCCTAATGAGAGAATAAGACTTGAAACACCCAATGGAGATTTAGCCATAAGACTTATTGAATTAATAGCACCACTTGGAAAGGGTCAAAGAGGATTAATCGTTTCCCCGCCAAAAGCTGGTAAGACAACTCTTATGAAGAAAATAGCTCACTCTGTAGAAACAAACCACCCTGAGATAAAACTTATGGTACTCCTTGTAGACGAAAGACCAGAAGAGGTGACAGACATGGAAAGATCCGTTAAGGGGGAAGTGATAGCATCAACCTTCGATCTTCCACCAGAAAACCACGTGAGAGTTACAGAACTTGTACTTGAAAGAGCAAAAAGACTTGTTGAAATGGGTCATGATGTCATGATTCTCCTCGATGGAATAACGAGACTTACAAGGGCATACAATTTAATAACTCAACCATCTGGAAGAACCCTATCTGGAGGACTTGATCCTGCTGCAATACGTGGACCAAAAAAGTTTCTTGGCGCTGCAAGAAACATTGAAGAGGGTGGAAGCCTTACAGTACTTGCAACCGCTCTTATAGAAACTGGAAGTAAGATGGACGAGGTAATCTATGAAGAATTCAAGGGTACAGGAAACATGGAACTTGTTCTTGATAGAAGAATTGCTGAAAGAAGAGTCTTTCCGGCAATAGATGTAAAGAAATCTGGAACAAGAAGAGAGGAACTTTTATATGATCCAGAAGAATACAGGAGAATATGGGTCTTAAGAAAAGTACTTGCTAATGCAGATACCTTTGAGGCACTTCAGAAACTTGCAGATATGCTTATAAAAACTAAAAGCAACAAAGAATTTCTAAATACAATTGTGCCCGAGGAGGAATCTTAATGAAAAAGGGGTGGATTGAAGTAATTGCTGGATGTATGTTCTCGGGTAAGAGCGAAGAACTTATAAGAAGGGTGAGAAGAGCAAAGATTGCAAGGCAAAAAGTTCAGGTTTTTAAATCTTCCCTTGATACCAGATACGATGAAGCAAAGGTAGTTTCTCATTCAGGAGCAAAGGTTGAAGCAATAAGTGTTGATCATCCAGAAGAAATAATCGCAAAGATAGATGATGATACGCAGGTTGTAGCAATTGATGAAGCGCAGTTCTTTTCTGAAAAAATTGTAGATGTAATCGAGTTTTTAGCTGATAGAGGAATTAGAGTCATAGTGGCAGGTCTTGATCTTGATTTCAGAGGAGAACCATTTGGACCAATGCCAGCACTTCTTGCCAGAGCTGAAAAGGTTGATAAATTGACAGCTATATGTATGGTGTGTGGTGAAGAAGCAACAAGAACTCAGAGAATAATAGACGGAAAACCAGCATCCTATTATGACCCTATTGTTGTGATAGGAGCGCAGGAGAAGTATGAGGCAAGATGTAGAAGACATCACATAGTGCCGGATAAACCTGATATTATACAGAGAGAAAGGAAATAATGGGGTAGAAGAAAGAATTAGAGAATGGCAAAAACTGATAGAAGAAAAGAATCTCAATGTATTATCCTATAAAGACTTTATAGAAAAAGGAGAAATTGTAAAAAATCCTTTATTCCTACCTTCACTATTTGAAAATCAATCTGTTGACTGGGAAAAAATAAAGAAAGAAACTGATGGAGAAATTTATACAGAGTGTGAAAATCTATTTTATTACATTGTAAAAGGTATAGAAGTAAAGGGTAAGACTCTTCTAATCTATAATTTAGATCCAGAGAACGATTATGTCCTGATAGAAAATATTAATTTAAATAGCAAAGAAGTCTTTTACGAAAAGAAAAAACTCTTTACACCCTACGGAGTAAAGGAGTTTCTTAAATTTAGGGGTTTCTATGTAAAGGAAATATGGGGAGATACCCCTTCTGGTAAGGTTACCTTTAATACAAAAACACTACTATTAAGGATGGTGAAATATGGGAATTGAGGAGAAATTAAAAGAAATTGAGAAAAGATATCAGGAAATAGAAAAAAAGTTGTATGATGAAGAGATTTACAAAAA
>CAZNRO010000004.1:8647-33483 GCA_964575745.1 uncultured Caldisericota bacterium
TTTGCAGCAGATCTTTTTAGAATGTACGCCTATTATGCAGAGAAGAGGGGATGGAAAATAGAGGTTATGGATTCCCATCCAACTGACCTTGGGGGATATAAAGAAATAATTTTTTCTGTAATAGGAAAAGGTGCCTATGGTGACCTTAAGTTTGAAAGTGGAGTGCATAGAGTTCAAAGAGTTCCTGTAACTGAAGCTTCTGGAAGAATTCATACATCTACAGTAACTGTGGCAGTTTTCTCTGAAGCAGAAGATGTTGATGTAAAAATAGATCCAGAGGATCTGAGAATAGACGTTTTCAGAGCAAGTGGACATGGTGGTCAATGTGTTCAAAAAACTGAATCAGCAGTTAGAATAACCCATATCCCTACAGGAATTGTTGTTACATGCCAGGATGAAAGATCCCAGCTTAAAAACAAGGAAAGGGCTCTAAAGATTCTTAAGGCAAGACTATTTGATATGCACCAGAAGAAAAAGGAAGAGGAAATAAGTAAAGAGAGAAAGAAACAGGTTGGGTGGGGGGAGAGAAGTGAAAAGATAAGGACATACAATTTTCCGCAAAATAGGGTTACGGACCATAGAATAGGTCTCTCTCTATACAATCTCCCTGAAATACTGGAAGGTAATATTGATGAGCTCATCAATGCACTTAAAGAGGAAGATAGAAAGAGAAAAATTGAAGAACTCAACCTATAGAGTAATTGACATTCTTAAACTTGGAAGAAAAATTCTTTCAGAAACAAAAAACCCTTATCTTGAATCTGAAATTATTATTTCCACTCATCTGGGTTTGAGTAAAGAAGAATTTATATTAAAAATAAATGAAGAACTATCTTACAAAGATACCAACGAGATAATATCAAAGTTTGAGGAAAGGAAGAAAGGTAAACCTTTATCGTATGTAACAGGTGAAAGGGTCTTTTTATCAAGAAAATTTCTGGTGTTTGACGGCGTCTTTATCCCGAGATTTGAAACAGAGGAGATCATACACTATATAGTAAACAAAACGGAGAGATTTGAAAATTGCCTTGATATATGTGCAGGAACAGGAGTTATGGGGATAAGTTTAATGCTTGAAGAAGTAGTTAAAAACTGCATGTTTGTCGATATAAACTCCATAGCAATAAAAAACATCAAGGCAAACCTTGATAAATTTGGAATTACTGGAAAAGTCGTTAAAAGCAATATGTTTGAAAAAGTAGAGGGGAAATTTGATTTGATTATCTCCAATCCACCCTACATTCCAGAGAGCATGCTTGATGAGCTTGAAAGCGATGTAAAAAGGGAACCGCTTGAAGCTCTAAATGGTGGAAAGGATGGTCTTAAATTTATAAAAATTCTCCTTACAGAATCAGAGAAATATTTAAAGGGTGGGGGTAAACTCATTTTTGAATACCCAGAATTTATTTCAGAGAAAATAGAGGATATTGAAACCAAATTAAAATTTAAAGAAAAGGTACCCACTCTCTCAAAGGATATAAAAGGAGCGGTATTTATCAAATTGTGATATAATTTTTAAAGATTGAAAGGAGGTAAGATGAACTGGAAAAATGTGCATCTACTTAACCATTCCTTAATAAAACATAAATTAACATATCTGAGGGATAAAAATACAAAACCAAAAGAGTTTAGAGAGCTTGTGAAGGAGACATCTGCATTGATGGCTTATGAAATAACAAGGAATTTACCACTCAAAGAAACCAAGATAGAAACTCCAATCTCAACAACTGCAGGTTTCATACTATCCACTGAAATAACTCTTGTATCTATACTAAGAGCTGGGTTGGTCATGAGTGACGGGATTCTTGAATTGATACCAAATGCAAGGGTTGGACACATTGGTCTGTATAGAGATCCTGAAACTCTTAAACCTGTAACATACTATGTGAAACTTCCAGAAAGAATAAACGAAACAAAGGTTTTTCTCCTTGATCCAATGCTTGCAACAGGAGGGTCTATAGTAAAGGGAGTAGAGATATTAAAGGAAATGGGTGTTAAAGATATTGATGTAATATGTCTTGTTTCTGCCCCAGAAGGGCTTGATTATGTGGTTAAATTTTATCCAGATATTCCCATATACACAATAGCCATAGATGAAAGATTGAACGATCATGGGTACATAGTCCCTGGTCTTGGTGACGCTGGAGATAGGTTGTTTGGAACAAAGTAGATGAAGAATATACTTCCACACATTTACTATCTTTTTATAGGTTTTATATCATCATCTGTATTTACCCCATTATCCATATATATTGGAAATAGATTTAAGATACTTGATAAACCACATGAAAGAAGAGGGGAAAAAGAGAAGATAACACCAAAAGTAATTCCAAGAACCGGGGGATTAACAATATACTTCTCATTCCTTATAATCTCTTTACTTCTCTACATAATAAATCCATCTCTGGAGATACTTTCACTCATTCTTGGTGGAACTGTTGTTTTTCTTACAGGACTTATAGATGACAAATTCAACATAAGACCCTGGCAAAAACTTCTTGGAGAGATTGGTGGAGCAGTGATACCCATACTTTTTGGAGTTAAAGTAAACTTCATAACCAACCCTCAGGGTGGATATATAACCCTTGGATGGCTAAGTATACCATTTACACTTCTCTGGGTTATAGGAATAACCAATGCCATAAACTTAATAGATGGTCTTGATGGACTCGCTTCTGGGGTAGTAGGAATAGTTACAGCAACTCTTGCATTTGTTGCTATAGAGAAAGGACTTTTTATTGTTGCAAGTTTATGTTTTGGATTAACCGGACTTGCGCTTGGCTTCCTTATGTTTAACTTTCCTCCTGCAAAGGTGTACCTTGGAGATTCTGGATCACTCCTTCTTGGTTTTATAGTAGGTGAGATAGCTGTATGGGGTGCATTAAAAACGACAACATCGGTAATACTCTTTGTTGCAGTTCTTGCCTTAGGATTTCCAATAGTAGATACATTTTCCTCAATTATAAGAAGAGCGAGAAGGGGAAGAAATATATTTGAAGGAGATATGGAACATATACATTACAAACTCTTATTCAGCGGACTGAAACAGGAGCAGGTAATTTTAATACTTTATCTCGTAACCATATTCTTCTCTATCCTCTCCATAATAATTTTAAAGAGGTTCTCTCTATGAAAAGAATGGGTGTGGTATTTGGAACAAGACCAGAAGTTATAAAGCTCTTTCCTCTAATAAAAATTATGGAAGAAGATGAAGGTATTGAATTAAAAATAATCTTTACAGGTCAACATAAAGAAATGGCAGAAGATCTCTTTCCAGTTTTTCAAATATCTCCAGACTACTCACTAAATATTATGAAGGAAAAACAAACTCTGTCGGAAATAACAGAGAGAATACTTGAAAGATTGGACAAAATTTTAGTAAAAGAAAGATTTGACCTTGTTCTTGTTCAGGGAGATACAACAACAACTTTTGTATCCTCCCTTGTTTCCTTCTATCATAAGATTCCCGTTGCTCATGTGGAAGCAGGTTTAAGAACACACAATAGATACTTTCCATTTCCTGAAGAGATGAATAGAACCCTTGTAGGTAAACTTGCAACTTTGCACTTTGCTCCAACAAAGATAGCCAAAGAAAACTTATTAAGAGAAGGAGTGGATGAGAAAAACATATTTATTACAGGAAATACTATCGTTGATGCTGTAATAGAAATCCTTAAAATAGACAATTCTCTTCCTTTTAAAATTCCTGAAGATAGAAAGTTGATAGTTGTTACTGCCCACAGGAGAGAAAATTGGGATAAGGGGCTTAAAAACATAGCACTCTCTATAAAAGAGATAGCACTTAAATTCCCGGAAGAAGTATACTTTGTCTTCCCACTGCATAAAAATCCTATAGTCAGAGAAAAGATTGTTCCCATAATTTCTAATTTAAGCAACGTAAAAATTGTAGAACCACTAAATTATGTGGATTTCATACATCTACTTAAAAGAAGCTTCCTTATCTTGTCAGATTCTGGTGGAATACAGGAGGAGATACCCACCCTTGGGAAACCCATGCTTCTTTTAAGAAATGAAACAGAAAGACCTGAAGCAATTGAGAGTGGATTTGTTTTTCTTGTGGGGACTGAAAGAGAAAGGATTGTTGATGAAGCTACAAAAATTATAAAAAATGGATGGAAACCCAAGGTTAAAAATAATCCCTTTGGTGATGGTAGAGCATCTGAAAGAATACTAAAGATAATAAAGGAGTATTTATATGGAAATATATAGAATAGAAGGCGGAAACAGACTTAAAGGTGAGATAACAGCACAAGGATCAAAGAATGGAGCACTTCCTCTTATTTCAGCAAGTCTCCTTACTGATGAACCTGTCTATATAAGAAACGTTCCGAGACTCCTGGATGTGGAAACACTCATTGAAGTAATAAAAGGAATAGGCGTGAAGGTAAAACATCTAAAGGATGGAACGGTAAGTGTAGAGGCTGGAAATTTAAACTGGGAAATCACTGATGAAAGAGCAAGTAAAATAAGAGGAAGCATAACTCTTGTAGGCTCTCTCCTTTCCCGCATTGGAAAAGTAAGACTTCCGTTTCCTGGGGGATGTCATATAGGATCGCGACCTGTAGATCTTCACATAAAGGGATTTAAGGCACTTGGAGCAGATGTTAAGGCTCTTGGCACCCTGATAGAGGGAAAGGTAAGGAAGATGAGGGGAGCGAAGATATATCTTGATTACCCATCTGTTGGAGCTACAGAAAACATACTGCTTGCCTCTGTCTTTGCAGAAGGAGAAACTGTTATTGAAAATGCCGCACAGGAGCCAGAAGTAGTTGAACTTGCAAACTTCTTAAATTCAATGGGTGGAAAGATAGAGGGTGCAGGCACAAAATGTATAAGGGTAGAGGGAGTAAAAAAGCTTCACGGCACAGATTTCACATTATCTCCTGACAGGGTAGAGATTGGAACCTTTATGATAGGAGCTGCCATTACAGGGGGAGATGTAACCATAAAACCGGTCATATTTGAACATATAATACCTCTTGTATTTAAGTTGAGGGAAATTGGCGTTAATATAAAAATAGAAAATGGAAAGATCATAAGGGTGATAGCTAAAAAGAGGCCTAAAAAGTTTGAAATAAGAACAATGCCGTTTCCTGGATTTCCCACAGACCTACAATCTCAAATGCTTGCGCTTGCAACAATAGCTGAAGGAGTTAGCCTTATAACTGAAACAGTATTTGAAAATAGATTTATGGTTGTCCCTGAATTAAGAAAGATGGGTGCAAAGATAAGAGTGGAAGGAAGGACTGCTTTTGTAGAAGGGATTGCACAACTAATAGGAACAGAGGTAACTGCCACTGATCTCAGAGCCGGTGCAGCACTTGTTCTTGCAGGATTAAGAGCAGAGGGAGAAACTATAATAAAAAAGATATATCATATTGAAAGAGGCTACTACAATTTGCATGAGAAAATCAGACACTTAGGAGGAAAGATATGGAAAGAAACAATAAACTTATAAAGTTCAAACTATTTGGATTATTCAACATTTTTGACATATTAGTATTTATGCTTATTCTGGTTGTTGGATTTTACTTTTTAAAACCGATGTTTTCAAAAAAAGAGGTAGCTCTAAATAACTACATCATTACTATGAAACTCACAGAAATCTCTCCAGAAATTGCAAAGGCAGTAAAAAGGGGAGATAGAATAATAGACAAATCTGGAAGATACTTCGGAAGCATAATAGAGGAACCAAAAATTGAGCCTTCAAAAAAATGGGTAGAAACCTCAGATGGAAGAGTAGTTATTGCCGAAGAACCTGTTCTTGTGGATATAACCGTTAAATTCACTTTTAAATCGAGAAATCTAAAGTATGGTAAAGATTACTTTAAAATAGGTGGAATACTCACTTTAGAGTCAGATTACTGGACAATGGAGGGGGTTGTAATAGATATTGAAAGAAAAGATTAAGTAAGTGAAGGTGGAAGAGATCTCATATGTAGTGAATTTTCCATCGCCTCCTTTAAGATTTTGATCTTTTCCACATCAAGATTCACAATTTTTGCTATTTCTGTTGGATCCTCCCCATTTATGAGTCTTGCAAGTACCCTATCAACCAGCTCATATGATAAACCCATGGCGAATTCGTCTGTGATACCAGGGATTAAGTCTGGAGATGGTGGTCTATTGATTATCTCATCTGGCACACCAAGTCTTTCAGCAAGTTTGAAAACCTGTGTTTTAAAAAGATGGGCAATGGGATCTAAATCCACTGCAGAATCTCCATACTTTACGAAGAACCCAAGGAATTTTTCAGTCTTATTACACGTACCTACAACAAGTAGGTTATTTAGTTCTGCATAATAGTAAAGTGTAACCATTCTTATTCTATGTTTTATTCTATGATATGCAATTCCTTTTAAAAACCACTTATCATTTAATAGCTCTTCAGGAACTTTCAATCCAAGAAAGAACGGTGATTTTTTAAATTTCTTTGTATAGTTGTTATAAAACTTTCTTGTAATATTCTCCCTTATTCTTCTTGTAGGAAGTAACCAATAGGGTAGTTCCTTATAGATTCCAAATTTTGAAAGTATTGAAGAAATATTGATAATTTTATATGACACATCATTCTCTTTTAGTAAAGAGAGAGCAAGAGAAACACTCTTTTTTTCAGTATCTCTATCTGGCAAAATTAAAGCAAAGATCTTTTCTTTAGGAAGAGATCTCAGAAGTAACTTCAATACAACACCAGAATCAACTCCTCCACTCACCCCCAATATAACTCCACTCCTTCCAAATGTATCCAGATGATCTTTTATAAATCTGGTTATTTTTTCTATTTCAGCATCTTCATTAAACATTAACTCAAGGGGTAGTTCCCTCATCTCTTACTTTTTCCATTATTTTTCTTACAAAAATCAGGTCTTCCTTCTTATCCACATCAACTGCAATCTCAGGAAAAGGTATTGGAACAGCTCTTCCTCTCCGCTCTATAATATCGCACACAACAACCTCACAATCTTTCAATGTAGCCAGGTGAAATAGAGCTTTAATCATAAAAGATATGGGGAACAAGGATGCCATTTTGATAGGAGACTTCCTTGCCTCAAGAAGTTTATATCCAAAACTTATGGCGGAGGGATAGAGTTCTCTTCTTATGGGAAGAATGTTTCCAATTTTGTAATGACCTCCTTTGAGTTTCCAGTAAGTTCTCTTTGTCCCTGGAAATTTCTTCTCCACATCGCTTTTTTTATTAACAAGAACGTATAGATAGCACCCTCTTTCAAAATTCTCACAAAGTTCAAAAGTTTTTGTGTATATCTGAGAAGTAATCAGTGGAACGTCGGTAGGCACAAAGACAGAATACTCATACTTTGCAATCTTATAAACATTTTCCATGTTTTTTATAAAACTTCCACTGTCTTCCAAAAATACATCCACTCTCTCTTTAATATCTTCAGGAAAAATTTCAGACTTCCCAATCAGTACAATCCTCTTTATTTGAGGTGTATCCTTTAATGCATCTATTATCCAGTCAATCATTCTTTTTCCGGCAATATCAAGGAGTGCCTTATGAGGCACTCCTTCCTCTTTTACCCAATCTTCAAGTTTATCCTGTCCACCAAGAAGAATTGCCTCTATCTCCATCTCTCTACTCCACAGTTACAGATTTAGCAAGATTTCTCGGCTTATCCACATCTAACCCTCTCATATCTGCAGTGTAGTAGGCAATAAGTTGTAGTGGTATAACTGAAAGAATTGGCGCAAGATATCTGTGAACTCTGGGAATGGTAATTGTCTCATCTGAAATATCTCTTATCTCGTCAAAATCTTCTCTGGAAATAGAAAACACTTTCCCTTCTCTTGCTTTAACTTCCTTTATATTTGATACCATCTTCTCTACAATCCTCTCGTCTGTAGTTATAGCAAAAGTTGGAACACTTTTTTCAATGAGAGCAAGGGGACCATGTTTTAATTCACCTGCTGGATACCCCTCTGCATGAATATATGAGATTTCTTTTAACTTTAGCGCTCCCTCAAGAGCAGTAGGATAATCAAGAAGCCTTCCTATGTAAAATACACTTCTTAAATTTACCAACTTCTCTGCTATCTTTTTTGCCTCATCGCTTCTTTCAAGAATACCTTCAGCAAGATTACCTATCTTTAGAATACTCTCCACGAGCATCCCCTCAAAATCAGGACTTATAGCTCCGTGAAGTTTGCCTATGTATATTGAAAGAACTAAAAGCACAAGAATTTGAGCAACATACGCTTTTGTTGAAGCAACAGCAATCTCTGGACCGGCATATATATAGAGAACCTCATCAGACTCCCTTGCCACAGTGCTACCAACAACATTCACAATTCCAAGAGTTTTTGCTCCCTTCTTCTTACCAAGTCTCAAAGACGCAACTGTATCAGCGGTTTCTCCAGACTGAGATATAAGAATCAAGAGAGAATCTTTACCAACATTAGGGTTTTCATACCTGAATTCAGAAGCAACCTCGCATCTAACAGGAATGTGGAGAATATCCTCAAGAAAGTACTTCCCTATCATTCCTGCATGATAGGCAGTTCCACAGGCAACAAGAAAGATGTTTTTAATATTGTTAAAGAAGTGTGGATCTCTTATTTCTGGAAGAAAGACTCTTCCATTTCTAATTCTTCCCCTTATTGCTTCTTTTAAGACCTCTCCTTCCTCCATTATCTCTTTAAGCATAAAGTGTTTATAACCTTTCTTCTCTGATTGTTCAAGACTCCACGAAACCTCAAGTACACTCTTGTCAAGCTTTTCTCCATCAAGATTAAATATGTCTATTCCCTCTTTTTTAATGACTGCCACTTCTCCATCTTCCATAATTATGACCTTCTTTGTATATGGAAGCAGAGCAGGAATATCAGAAGCAAGAAAATTTCCATCTTCACCTATACCTATTATCAGTGGAGAATCCTTTCTCACAGCAATTATTTTGTCTGGTTCTTTCTTTGAAAATATAGCAAGAGCAAAAGAACCATCAAGTTTCTTCACCGCTTCCATAACTGAAGATAATAAATCTCCATTGTAGCATTCCTCTATGAGATGAGGTATAACCTCTGTGTCTGTCTCAGAAGTAAACTTGTGTCCCTTCTCAACAAGCTCTTTCTTTATCTCATCAAAGTTTTCTATTATTCCGTTATGCACAACGACAATCTCTCCACTGCAGTCAGTATGAGGATGTGCATTGTAGTCTGATGGAATTCCATGCGTTGCCCATCTTGTATGCCCTATACCAAGATAAAAGTTCTTTGCTATATATGTCCCATTAATTTTATTTTCTAAGTCTTTTATTCTTCCTTTGGTTCTCTTTATATAGATATCTTCACCAAGAAGAGCTACTCCTGCAGAATCATACCCTCTATATTCAAGTCTCTTTAAACTATCAAGAATTATGGGGAGAGTTTCTCTATCTCCAATATAACCCACTATGCCGCACATAAACTTTCCTCCTCGTGCCTGATCTTCCCTTTGTCCCACAGGTTACCCTATGGCTTTGAGGAAGACCTTCAGGGATGGCACACTCCCTGGGGGCATCCGCCGAATACTTCGATTTTCACCCCTTAAAGGGGTAACCCCCTTCCTCGTCACCCAGATTCATCTGGGCCAGGCGCTTCTTTAGAGACTCCTCAAGCAAACTTGCTATAGTCTCTGTTTCCTCTTCCTTTTCTCCTTCTACCATGATTCTAATTAAATTCTCTGTACCAGATGGTCTAACAAGAATTCTTCCTCTTCCATTTAATTTCTTATTCCATAACATCACCTCCTTTAAAAATTCCTCATCCTTCATAACTAACTCTTTATTCTCCACCTCTACATTTCTTAACACCTGCGGAAATCTAACAAATTCTTCTGTAAGTAGAGATAAAGGTTTATTCTCCCTTAACATCACTGATAAGATCAAAAGAGATGTTATTATTCCATCTCCAGTTTTACTCTGTGGAAAATATATTATATGCCCAGACTGTTCTCCTCCAAGGGGAGAGTTTGTCTCAAGCATCTTGTGTAAAACATTCCTGTCTCCCACAGGAACCTCATAGAAAGATATATTGTATTTTTTGAGAAGAGTTCTCAAACCGAAATTGCTCATAACAGTAATCACTATACTTTTAAGATTAAGATACCTGGAAAGAATAAACATCGTCTCATCCCCATCAACAATCTTTCCTTCCTCATCAATGGTTATAACCCTATCACCATCACCATCAAAAGAAAAACCAACATCAGCACCTACTTCCAAAAGTTTCTTTGATAAAAACTCTGGATTCGTCGAGCCACAATTAACATTTATTCTTTCCCCATCTGGCTCTCCGTTGAATAGATAAACTTCTGCTTTAAGCTTATTGAATATCTCACCCACCACAGTAGCTGTTGCACCAAATGCTGCATCAATTGCAATCTTAATACCTGAAAGGTTTAGTCTGTTCATAGAGAGAATCTTATTGATATAAATTTCTTTTGCCTCATTAAAATCAAGAAATTTTCCACCCTTTCCAACAGGAAGAGGTCTTTCATCCTCCATTAACCTCTCAATTTCTTCCTCTTCAGATTCTTTGAGTTTGACTCCGTCTTTTGAAAAGAATTTTATTCCGTTATGTTCAATGGGATTATGGGAGGCAGAAATCATCACTCCTCCACTTTTCCCATTAGTGGAAAGAATGAGAGAAACTGCTGGAGTTGGGAGTATTCCCATTCTATAAACGTTGACTCCAGTGGATAAAATTCCAGATACAAGGGCTGTCTCAAGCATATCTGATGAAAGTCTCGGGTCCTTTGCAATAATTACATCACCACCAAAGAATAAACCAGCTGCTCTTCCAACTTTTAAAGCAAGTTCAGATGTTAAGTCTTTATTTGCTATACCCCTTATACCGTCAGTCCCAAAATATTTCATGATTTAATTTCGTAGGAGTATGTGACTATAGCTCCACTTTTCCTGAATGTTGCTGAAGCAGGACAGTACACATCCTGAGAAAGATCAATAGCTCTCTTTATATTTTTCTCTGAGAGATTTTTCCCTTTAAATGTATATTTTATGTGTATACTTTTATAGACTTTAGGGTGATTTTTCTCCCTTTCTGTATCAATTTCAAGCTTAAATTCATCAACCCTCTCTCTCATTCTCTTCAAAATAAAAATTACATCCATTGCAGTGCATCCTGCCAAACCAACAATGAGTAATTCCATTGGTCTTGGACCCTTATCTTCTCCACCTTTATCTGCTGTTGAGTCCACAAGGACCTTATGTCCTGATGGTGTTGTTCCAACAAATTCCATTCCACCATTCCAGGTTAACTCAAAATGTTGCATAAACTCCTCTCCTTTCTTTTCAGGTTACCTAATAAATTATAGCATACAGATTAATCACTTGTCAGACGTTTAAATACATAGTATGATAGAAAACCTATAATCAAATCAAAAATTAATATGATGATGACACCTGGCAGGATAGAAGAAAATTCCCAACCTTTTACAGTAAGTGTCCTTATAGGATCCACAGCGTAGGAAAGTGGATTAATCTTTGCAATGGCTGATAACCAGTCCGGCATAGCTTTGGACGGGAATAAAGCTGTGCTTGAGAACATTAATGGGAGAGTCATAAAATTTATAATAGCCATAAGTGTCTCAATTGTCTTGATAGTTGAGGAAAGAATCAGTGATATGCCAGAGAAGATAAAAGAGAAAAACATGGAAATTAAAATTATCACAAGTACACCAAGAAATCCAGATGCAAACCTTACACCAAGAATATATGCGAAAAGCATTATTATTGCAGACTGGAGTGCCCCCTGAATTGAAGCTGAAAGTGTTTTTCCAAAAGGAATTGACGCCCTTTTTATTGGAGCAGCAAGGAGTTTGTCCAGATATCCTATTCTTCTATCCCAGATTATACTTGTTCCTGCAAAGATACCACTGAATAGAGATGTCATTATTATAATTCCCGGAGTCATAAAGGAAAGGTAATTACCAGTGCCAAACAATTGTGAAGCAAAAGGATTATTGGTTATCTTGCTCATTGTGTTTCCCATCAATGCAAGCCAAATAACAGGTTGCACCATCGTTACAATTATTCTCGTCTTCTGCCTGAAATACTTAATAAGCTCTCTTTTACATATCGTAAATGTATCTAAAACTAATTCCATCATCTTCTTGTCCTCCTCATCATTATCCTTCTCTTTACGTGATCCTCTTTAGTCGCTTCCTCGTCTCTTATTCTTCTACCTGTAAAATGTAGGTAAACATCATCAAGTGTTGGTCTCTTAAGCCTTATGGATGTAATTTCAACCTCCTTTTCCCTTGAAAGTTCAAATATTCTTGGAATCAGCCTATCCCCATTTTGAGAAACTATAATCTGAAAAATTCCTCTCGGCAATTTTCTAATATCTTTAACTGTGGGAAGTTCCTTTACGGCAACCAAAAAGTCTTCCATTGCATTTGTATCATTTAGAGTAAAGGTAATAATGTCACCACCTATCAATTCTTTTAATTTCCCCGGTTTATCAAGAGCTTTTATCTCACCATGATCAATTATAGCCACTCTATCGCACAACTCATCTGCCTCTTCCATATAATGGGTAGTCAAGAATATTGTCATCTTATGCTCTTCTCTGAGTTTAACTATGTAATCCCATATAGTCACCCTTGTTTGAACATCAAGGCCAAGAGTTGGCTCATCAAGGAAAAGGATTTTTGGTCTGTGTATCAAAGCACAGGCGATATCCAGTCTTTTTCTCATACCTCCTGAGTAAAAAGAAACAAGATCCTTTCTCCTCTCATACAAACCAAACATTTTAAGAAGTTCCTTGCCTCTTTCAAGGTAGTCCCTATCTGATATGTGGTATAAAGAAGCCTGAATCCTTAAATTCTCCTCGCCTGTGAGATTATCATCAACTCCTGTTTCCTGAGATGCATATCCAATAAGATTTCTAACTTTAAAAGGATTCTCTTTAACATTTATACCATTCACAAAAACTTCCCCATCTGTTGGTTTCAATAAACCTATTATAGTTTTGATGGTGGTGGTTTTTCCTGCTCCATTGGGACCAAGAAAACCAAATATTTCACCTTCATTTATGGAGAATGTGATTCCTTTTACTGCTTCGGTTCCATTTTTATAGGTCTTTTTTAAAGAAGTAACCTTTATTATCTCTTTCATGCTTCCTCCTCTATCAATTTCTTAAAAATTTTATAAAACTTCTCATCTGTTGAAGGATCTTTCCTCGCCTGTAAAGTTATAATTTCTCCTACAAATTGGGAGAGATAATCATCCTTAATATTAAATATGGATCTTACAATTTTTTTTAAAATATCTCTCCTCTTTAATAATCTGAAAGGTCTCTCTCCTTTCTCTATAAAGCCAATCATGATTTCCTTGAAGGACTTCTCATGTAGAGTTAAAAAGTTTCTAAGGGCATCGAGGATAATTTTCACCTTCTCTTCATCGCTTCTACAATCACTGACTCTTATCTCAAGATCCTTTAAGAACTTATCAAGATTCTCCTTCATTATTATAAGAGAGAGATTCTCTTTAGAGCCAAACAGATTGTATAAGGTACCTATAGAGATTCCTGATAGTTTTGCAATCTCTCGCATATTCATACCACTGTATCCCTTTTTTAAAAAAATCTCTTTAGCAACTTGAAATATCTCTTCTTTTTTCATGAACATTGTTCATTATATTATATAAAAGGATTTTGTCAAGTTAATCATAAGTAACCTACTGATAATTAAAAAAATTCTTAAGTGAGAAATATGATATATTTATAAGGATGGCTACCTTAATTGTTTTTATAGTATTGGTTTCTCTGGATAGAATATCCAAATATTTTATAATCAAAAATCTCTCATACGGAGAGACGATTAAGTTGTTTGGTGATTTTCTAAAAATCACCAGGGTGGAGAATCCTGGGGGAATATTTGGGTTCTTCCCAAAAGGTAAAGTCTTTTTTCTTGGATTATCAATAGTTGCCATAGGGATTTTACTATTTTTTATCTTAAAATATCTAAAGAAGGATCCATTTATAACTATTATTCTCACACTTTTACTTTCAGGGGTAGTTGGGAATCTCCTTGATAGGGTTATATATGGTTCAGTAATAGACTTCATCCATGTCCTTGATTTTCCCGTCTTTAACTTCTCAGATTCCTACATCACAATTGGAATAATTATTGCAGTTTTCTACCTATGGAAGAAAGGCATTTAACCTTTAGAATAAGGGAAGAGGGAGAGAGGCTCGATTCTTTCCTTACAAGGCAAATGCATAGAGTAAGCAGAAGCTATGTTCAGGAACTTATAAAATCTGGTAAGGTTCTTGTAGATGGGGAGGTAAAAGATAAACCATCCTATAAAATAAAAAGAGACGAAATAATAGAAGTAATGATACCATCTCCAAGAAAACTTGACGTTGAACCCGAAGACCTACCAATAGAGATTCTATATGAGGATAAAGATATAATAGTGGTCAACAAACCTCAAGGAATGTTAACACATCCTGTTGGAAGACAGAGAGCAGGAACACTTGTCAACGCACTTCTCTTTCATTCAAAGGATTTATCTGGTATTGGGGGTGTTTTAAGGCCTGGAATTGTTCATAGGCTTGACAGAGATACATCTGGACTCTTGATTGTGGCAAAGAACGATTTTGCACATAGAATTCTTTCAAGAAATTTAAAAGAGAGAAAGATAAAGAGAATTTACTGGGCTCTTGTAAAAGGAGAGGTTCCTGAGGATGAGGGGGAAATTGAAATACCACTCCTTAAGGGATTTACAGGTAAAAAATTAGTTACTCCTTCCTTAAGAGGAAAAGAAGCATTTACATATTTTGAGGTTATAGAGAGATTTAAAGGGTACACACTTCTTGAGGTTTCCTTAAAAACTGGAAGGACTCATCAGATAAGAGTACATCTCTCATATATTGGCTACCCCATAGTGGGTGATAAAATGTATGGGATTTCAGAGTTTAATTTAAAAGGTCAGCTTCTCCACGCTAAAAAAATTGTGTTTACACATCCACGGACAAAAGAACTTATGAGTTTTGAGACTCCTCTACCAGATTATTTTAGTAATGTCTTAGAGATGCTTGAGAAAAGAGACAAATAAAGGATTTGGATTGAGAGGTTTGGAGGAGAACTCTGGATGGAACTGAACGCCTATAAAGAACGGATGATTCTTAATCTCCACTATTTCAACCTCTCCCTGTCTTGACCTTCCAGATACATCCATTTCATAATCTTTTAAAACATTAAGGTATGAAAGGTTAAATGTATATCTATGCCTGTGTCTCTCTCTAATAACTTTTGTTTTATATATTTCTTCAGCTAAGCTTCCCTCCTCTATAATAACTTCTCCCTCTCCTAACCTCATAGTTCCTCCAAGCATTTCAATCTCTCTTTGGGAGGAAAGTAAATCTATGACAGGATGGCTCGTATCTTTATTAAACTCTGTAGAGTGTGCATCTTTCCAGCCAACTCTATTTCTAAAGAACTCTATTACCACAATCTGAAGACCAAGACATATTCCAAGAAAGGGAATTTTGTTTTCTCTTGCATATCTTACACTCATCATCATTCCCTCTATTCCCCTTTTGCCAAAACCACCTGGAATTATAATTCCATCAATATCGTCTGGTATTTTCTTACCTTTTTCTATATCCTCAGAGGAAATCCAGTTAATCTCTGGATCAATCTCTGCTTTTGCTCCTGCGTGAAGTATAGCTTCCTCAAGTGATATATAAGAATCCTTCAAAGTTACATACTTGCCAATTATTCCAACTTTCTTTTTCCTTCTCTCTTTTTTTAAGGAAGCGGTAAAATTAATCCATTCTGATAAATCCAGTTTTTTGCTCTCGAGTCCGAGTTCATGAAGAGTATCTTTGATTCCTGAATTCAGTAGGTGCTCTGGAACAAAGTATGGTGAGGAAAGATTTTCCACCCCAAATATATTTTTAATAGGGATTCCCAGATACTTGGAAATTTTCTTTTTCTCTTCCTCACCAACCTTCATTTTTGACCTTAAGAAAAGGGCATCAGGGTGAATCCCTATACTTCTTAGCTCTTTAACAGAATGCTGGGTGGGTTTTGTTTTAAACTCCTGGGTGGTTTCAAGGTATGGAACATATGTAACGTGAAAGAAATAGGAATCCTCCTCTCCTTTAAACTCAAAAGCTGCTTCAAGAAAAGGAAGCGACTCTATATCTCCAACAGTTCCACCAATTTCAATAATAACCACATCACTCTCTTCTCTCTCACCAACAAGTCTAATTCTTTCCTTTATCTCATGCGTAAGATGAGGAATAACCTGAATGGTTTGTCCAAGAAAATCTCCTTTTCTTTCTTTCTCAATTATACTTTTGTATAAATTTCCACTTGTAACGTTATTTATTCTTGTCATATTCTTACTAAGAAATCTTTCATAGTGACCAAGATCTAAATCTACCTCACCCCCATCCGCAGTTACAAAGACTTCACCATGTTGGTAAGGATTCATGGAACCTGCATCTACATTGAGATATGGATCGAACTTAAGTATTGAAACTCTCTTTCCCATGCTCTTTAATATCAAACCAATAGATGAAGCAATTATCCCTTTACCAAGGGATGACATTACTCCGCCTGTTATAAATATATATTTTCTCATATGTGACTCTCTATAAATTTAATAATGAGTTTGCTTATCCTATCCTTATCAAAATCAAGAGTTGCAGTGTGGTAGGAATCTTTAAGGATAACAAAATCCTTTTCCGAAGAGCTTATGCCATCAAAGATGTATCTTTTCTGCTCAAGTGGAACAATGTGATCTTCAAATGATGCTAAAAGTAGTACTGGGCATTTCACCTTGTCAAGGTGTTTATCAGTTAATCTAAGCAATTTATAGAGTTCATAAACTATCTGAGTAGGCATTCTGTCATAATTAATCTCTTTTACACTCTTGTCTCTTGTATCTGTCGGAGGTGCTTTTATAGAGGGAACAATATACTTAAGCAACCATATAAATTTTACAAGAGGATTATCCAAGCTTATCGCAGGATTTATGGGAAAAATTCCTTTGATTCTATCTGGATGATTCTCTGCCATATGAATGGATAGAGTGCCTCCCATAGATAGACCACCGACAAATACATTGTCCGTTTCCTGCGTTAATTCATATAGGGAAGTTTCTACTTTGCCTATCCAATCCCAGTAATTTGTATTCTTCAAATCTCTCCAGTCTGTTCCATGTCCTGGAAGAAGCGGAGCTTTTACATGGTATCCTTTCTCCTTAAGAGCCTCAATCTGAGGTTTAAGAGAAAAGGGGGTCCCTAAAAACCCATGAATTAAAAGAACTCCCACATTCTCATACCCTTTAATATCAATGGATTTTATATCCATCTTACCTCCATATAGTTTTTTCTATAAATAGATTTTATCAAATTTTTTTAACTATTGTTTTTTGTTAAAAAAACATATAAAATATTTAATTGAGAGAAACTTTAAAAGGAGGGAGGAAATGGCTGAAGAGAAGAAAGGCTGGCTTGATTGGTACTTTAAATCAAACCTTCTCGTAAGAATCCTTATAGGTTTGATTTTGGGTGCCATCGTCGGACTTATCTTTGGTCCAAAGATTTTATGGATTAACCCTTTGATGATCTCTTTGTTCATCTATTAAAAATGGGAGAGAAGGACGAGAGTAAGTGGAGAAATAAACAATGAAGACTATTGGGATAATAGGTGGAATGGGTCCAGAGGCAACTCTGGACCTTTTTTACAAAATAATTAAGAATACACCAGCAAAGAAAGATCAGGAGCATATTCACTTAATAATAGACAACTATCCCCAAATTCCTGATAGAACTCAGTTTATCCTGGGAAAGGGAGACAACCCTCTTCCATATCTTTTGAAATCTGCAAAGTTACTGGAAAATGCAGGAGCAGATGCTATATGCATGCCGTGCAACACAGCTCACTTCTTCGTAGAAGATATAAGAAAAAATATAAATGTTCCTTTTATAAGCATAGTGGAAAGTGTTCTTAAGGATATAAAAGAGAACTACACAAATGTGGAGCGAATTGGACTTTTAGCCTCAGAAGGTACAATAGCTGGAAAGGTATATCATAGAATCTTTGAAAAAGAAGGATACACGATTGTAGTTCCCGAAAAAAACATTCAGAAGAAAATAATGGATGTTATATATTCAGTAAAGGCTGGAAAAATCAAAGAAAAAGTAAAACTTATGCAGGAATGTATTGATAAAATCAGCAATAAGGCTGATATTCTTGTTGCAGCCTGTACAGAGATACCAATTCTTATTCCACATATAGAAAGTAAAATACCTGTTATTGACGCAACTATTTCTCTTGCAAAGAGTGTAGTAGAATTTGTCCTATCTGATTAAATTCCTTGATCTAATTCAATACCACTCATATCTATTTTTTCCATAACTTCCACTTCTACATGAGCAACATCTATAAGTCTATTTATAGCTTCAATCAGTCTCCTTCCCATTTCAGACTCAAGACCTTTTTTCCACTTATCCAGTGATTCCACTGTATATTTTACATAAAAGACATTGGATTCACCATATAAGGGTTTATAGACATCAAAATCCTTTGCCCCCCACTCCTTCTGAATAGGCATATATTCCCTGAGCCAATTTTTAAAGTCTTCCATGCTCTTTCCTTCCCTCAATTTGTCCTTGTAAATAATGTAGTACATTTTACACCTCCTTTTTAAGTTTTTCTCCCCTTAGCAGGTTAGGTGAAACACTCCAACAACTCTTTTATTTTTTATTAACTCATTATATTTTTTAACAGCTTCCCCTGTCTTATCATACACAAGCTCTATCCTCTCATCTTTTAATTTCTTTACAAGCTCCTCGTCAATCTTCATATATCC
Source organism: uncultured Caldisericota bacterium (assembly GCA_964575745.1). GTDB lineage: Bacteria > Caldisericota > Caldisericia > B22-G15 > B22-G15 > B22-G15. The sequence continues at coordinate 27,517 of CAZNRO010000004.1, forward strand.
ATAGTATCCAGTTCCAACTACAAGAACATCTGGTTTCTCAATGAATACTTCAAATATATCACTCTCTCTTAGATAGTGTCCCTCATCTCTCCACCAATTATCCACAATTCTTTCAGGAAAAATTATCAAATCTTTTTTATACACCTTCCCTTTTATTTTCATCCAGCCAAAACTATATCCATCGATTCTCATAATTTATAGCCAAATTTCCTCAAAAGTTCCTTTCTTTCCTTAATTTCCTTCTCCGTTTCCTCACCCTTTGGAGAAAACCCATCAACAACGCCTAAAACTCCCCTTCCTTGTTCTGTCTCATAGACAATAACCTCCATAGGATTTGCACTTGCAGCAAAAATCCTTACAACCTCTGGAACCATTTTGATTTTATTTAGAACATTTATTGGAAATGCATCTTTTAGAAAGATTATAAAGAAGTGTCCTGCTCCAACGTTTTTTGCATTCTTTACAGCAAGCTTTATAAGCTCCTCATCATTTCCTGAATATCTTACAAGACATGGACCAGACGCTTCATTAAAGGCCAGACCAAACTTTATCCCTGGAGATGAAGTAATAAGCGCTTCATGAATATCCTCAACAGTTTTAATAAAGTGAGACTGACCGAGTATTACATTCAAGTTTTCTGGATTCTCAATTTTTATGACCTTTGTCTCCATATCTCCCTCCTTTAAGTTTCCTTCAATTTTATTTTACCAAAATTAGAATGCAAAAATTACAGCTCCAAATATAAGAAACACAACAACCACACCTATTATTTCAGCAACAATTGTAAGCATCCAAGCAAGAAGTGCCTTACCAAAACTTGTCTCAAATATAGCCTCTATTAAGAAAAGGGTTGCTATAACACCAATAATAGTACCAACTCTCCCCGGATAGTAGAGTCTAAATACCCACTGGGCAAATATTGAAATAATTACACAGAGAAAAGATTTAATATAGGTGACATTCTTAATTTTTGCCCATTTTGCCCCCATGTACATGAAGAATCCACCAAGGAGTAAATAGATAAGATAGAGAACAAAAATAGGCAGTGTTATACCAGGTAATCTCATCCTTCAGTCCTCTTTACCTTCACCTGTTTAAACTTTATGGGTCTTTCAAGTTCTATTCTCTCTACTCTAATGGGTAGACCAAAGATGTAATTTATGGCATCACCTTTTACAATCTCTTCTTCCACCTCAACATAGATGGAATCTCCAGCTTTAGCATCTGGAATTATCATTTTTAAGGGAATATAGAGGTATGAATCGAAAGAGAAAGAAAGCAGTGCTTCTTTTAAATCCTCATGGATTAAACCGCTGCATTTGGGAGAAAGTTTTATGTTTTTTGTAAAAACTTTCTCCTCTTCTTTTAACTCATGTATTTTAATCTCTTTAGCTATAACTTTCTCCTCTAATTTATAAAATTTCCATCCTGTTCCCATAAAAAACAAGGGATTCGTACCTCTTGACAAAATGAAGATAAAGGAATAAAATAGTGCGACGATGAGAAAAGTTAGTATTAAATTTTTTCTTTTCATGAAATTAATTATACCACCGAAAGGAGGTGAAAGATGGATATAGAAGCTCTTAAAATCGCCTTCCTTATTTTTCTTATAAGATTCGTTGGAATGACAATGGCAGGACTCAGAACTATACTCATGGTTAAGGGATATAAATTATGGACATTTGTTATATCTTTCTTTGAGACAATAATATATATTTATGGTTTAAGCCTTGTGCTTTCTCATCTTGATAATCTTGTAAATATAATTGTTTACGCGCTTGGTTTTGCTCTTGGTAACTACTTCGCTATTTTTATAGAGGAGAAAGTTGGTATTGGCGTTGAAACATTCATTGTTGTGCCATCAACAGGAGGAATTGATCTTGCATTTAAGTTAAGGAAAGAAGGCTATGTATTAACAGAGCTGGATGGTAAAGGGTATTATGGAGACAAAAAGGTACTTTATATAACGATGCCTAAAAAGAACATAAAGAAGTTTGAAAAGTTCCTCAAAAAGGAGGATCCGAAAGCCTACTATTTAACCCTTGAGACGAAAAAGACCAAAAAGAACAACAACATAATAAGAGCATAATTCAACAAATTACTAAGATCAAATGCTATAATGTAGTAAATGGGAGAGTTTCTTGAGATTCTTTTTAAAATCCTCCTTGCGTTTATCTTTGGAGGGTTAATTGGGTTTGAGCGAGAGAAAATGAATAGACCAGCAGGGCTCAGGACTCATATACTTGTGTCTGTAGGCTCAGCTTCTTTCACAATAAGTTCCATATACTTCTATAAACTCTTCGGAACTGCTAATGATCCTGGCCGAGTTGCTGCAAATATCGTCGTTGGAATTGGTTTTTTAGGTGCGGGTACTATCATAAAAGAAGGATTTTCTGTAAAAGGATTGACCACTGCAGCAACTGTGTGGGTATCTGCTGCGATCGGACTCTCATGCGGAATTGGACTCTATTTACCGGCTTTCCTTGTCTCTCTTTTGACATTCCTTACCCTGATACTTCTAAAGGATTTTGAGATCGGAGTCTTTGGAAAAAAAGAGAGAAGGAAAAGAATCCTTATGGTTAAAGTTACAGATGAACCAGGTCAACTCGGAAAAATTGGAACAATCCTTGGAGAACATGGAATAAATATAGATAATGTAAAATTTGAAAGGACTGATGCATATCTAAATATAATTCTTTATATAAGCGTACCTACCAATCTTAAAATTGATGAGCTCGTAGAAAATCTCTCAGAGGAGAATTGGATTTTAGAAGTTTCCATAGAATGAGAAGGGGCTATGCAGACTTACCTCTTCACAGAGGTAAGGCACCAAAATGGCTGTTCTCTCGTATGGTTAAGCTGGCAAGGGAAATTACCCTTTCAATAGTTATAAATTTTGGTAGAGATGAGTTTATAAAAAGAATTTCTGATCCCGTTTGGTTCCAATCCTTTGGATGCGTTCTTGGCTTTGACTGGCACTCGTCCGGTGTTACAACAACAGTTACGGGTGCATTAAAAGAAGGTCTTAAAACTATAGAAGGAGAGATTGGCATTTTCTTTGCAGGAGGAAAAGGAAAAAGAGGTATAAGAACACCTGATGATATAGATGCATGGGGAGAAAAGGGGTTTATAAACTTTAACACAGCAAATAAACTCAAGAAGATATCAAGGCTTGTAGCCAAAGTAGATTCACATGGACTTCAGGATGGTTTCTCAATATACCATCACTTCTTTATCTATACAAAAGATGGGAAATGGGCAGTAATTGAACAGGGTATGAAAAAGGAGGGTAGATTTGCAAGAAGGTATCATTGGTTATCAGATGAAATAAAGAGTTTTGTGAGTGATCCACATAAAGGTATAGTTTCTGAAAGAAAAGAAAAACCATTAAATCTTATTGATTCAAGCATAGAATCTACGAGAAAAGGCATTGTCAAAATATCTAAGGAGATATCCTTAAAGGAGTTAGGAAGAATAAAAGACGTTAAGAAGATAAAATTTCCATACCATCATCCAATATTCTTTGAAGACTATAATGAAAGAAGGCTCATGAATATAGTGGTAAAATTAAAAGACCTCTCCTTAAATAATTTTGAGGAACTTTTACTCGTAAAAGGAGTGGGATCAAAAACTCTAAGAGCATTAGCTCTACTTTCACACCTTATATTTGGTTCAGATCTTTCCTTCAAAGATCCGGTGAGTTTTTCTTTTGCCCATGGTGGAAAAGATGGATATCCATATCCTGTGGATAGAAAAATCTATGATGAATCAATAGAGATATTAAGAACTGCTGTTGAAAAAGCAAAGCTTGGATACACTGAGAAAATGAAAGCTTTAAAAAAACTATCCTACCTATAGGATTTTTCTTAAAAGCTCACCAGTGTAAGATGTTTTTACCTTTGAAACATCCTCGGGTGTTCCCTCTGCAACTATAAACCCCCCTTCATCTCCCCCTTCAGGCCCAAGATCAATTATCCAATCAGAAGATTTTATCACGTCTGGATGATGCTCTATTATAATAACTGTGTTCCCTTTGTCCACGAGCTTGTTTAAGACAGAGAGGAGTTTCTTTACATCATCAAAATGAAGACCTGTTGTAGGTTCATCAAGTAGATAAAGGGTATGTCCCTTAAACTTCTTTGAAAGTTCAGTGGCAAGTTTAACCCTTTGTGCCTCACCACCGGAAAGTGTTGGCGCTGGTTGTCCAAGTTTTATATATCCAAGACCAACATCCATAAGAAGTGAGAGTCTTCTCCTTATACTGGGTACATTCTCAAAGAATTTGTATGCCTCATTCACAGTCATATTAAGAACATTAGATATATTTTTTCCCTTCCATGTAATTTCAAGGGTTTCTCTATTATATCTTTTTCCTTTACAAACCTCGCACGTTACATAAACATCAGGTAAAAATTGCATCTCAATCCTTTTTACTCCAGCACCTTCACATGCCTCACATCTTCCACCTTTTACATTGAATGAAAATCTACCTGGTTTATATCCCCTTGCTCTTGCCTCAGGAGTTTTTGAGAAAAGTTCTCTTATGGGAGTAAAAACTCCAGTGTATGTTGCTGGATTGCTTCTTGGAGTTCTCCCTATGGGAGATTGATCCACCATAACAACTCTGTCTATATTCTCAAGACCTCTAAACTCTTTAAACTTCCCCGGTTTCTCTGGAGATTTATAGAATATTTCCTTTAATCCCTTATAAACTATATCATACAGGAGTGTGGATTTTCCTGAACCAGAAACACCTGTTATACATGCAAATGTATTAAGGGGAATTTTTACATTTATATTCTTAAGGTTGTGCTCTTTTGCTCCAATGATCTCAAAATATTTTCCGTTCCCCCTTCTTCTTACTTTTGGAATTTCTATTTTCTCTTCACCCTTTAAATATCTTCCTGTAATGGAATTTTTACAATTAACTATATCTTCTATGGTGCCCGAACAAACAACCTTTCCTCCATTCTCTCCTGCACCCGGGCCCATATCAATAATGTAATCCGCCTCTCTAATGGTTTCTTCATCATGCTCAACTATTATAAGGGTATTTCCTAAATCTCTTAAATTCTTTAATGAATTTAAAAGTCTCTTTGTATCTCTGTGATGAAGACCTATGGTCGGTTCATCAAGAACATAAAGAACACCAGTAAGTCCCGAACCGATTTGGGTTGCAAGTCTTATCCTCTGTGCTTCTCCCCCTGAAAGAGTTCTTGATTCTCTATCTATAGTAAGGTAGGATAGACCAACATCCATAAGAAACTTAAGCCTTGATTTGATCTCTTTTAAAATCTGCTTTGAGATAATCTTTTCTGTTTCTGTAAGTTTTAGATTCTTAAAAAACGTAAGTACGTCTCTTATACTCATAGATGAAACTTCAGATATATTTTTACCATTTATTGTAACCGAAAGGGCCTCTTCTCTCAGTCTTGTTCCTTTACAGGCAGGACATGGAAGAACCCTCATAAACCTTTCGTATATCTCTCTCATTTCGTGAGAATCTGTTTCTCTGTATCTTCTCTCAATGGAGGGAATAATTCCTTCCCATCTTATATAGTATTTATGACTTCTCCCATTGCTTGAGATATAATTTATGGGAATCCTGCTTGAGCTTCCGTAAAGAATTATCTTTATTGCTTCCTCATCAATCTCTTCTACTGGTGTATATATGTCAAAATCATAGATTTCAGAGAGAGTTCTTATTATCTCAAAGAAAAACCCATTCATACTCTGGAATCCAGGAACTTTTATGGCTCCTTCACTTAATGATAAACTCTTATCAGGTATAACAAGGTCGGGATCAACCTCCATTTTTACACCAAGCCCCCCACAAACAGGACAGGCACCATAAGGGGAATTAAAAGAAAATAAACGAGGTTCTATTTCTGGAAGAGAGATACCACAAACAGGACAGGCAAATTTTTCAGAAAAAATCTTCTCCTCCCCTGTATCAACTATGAGTAT
>CAZNRO010000004.1:33583-37610 GCA_964575745.1 uncultured Caldisericota bacterium
AATCATTATCTTTGTTCCTTCTTTTAAAGTCAGTATTTTATCAACTATCTCCTGGGGGGTCTGTTTCTTAATCTCCCTTCCACATTTTGGACAGTGGGGAATTCCTATCCTTGCAAAGAGAAGCCTCATATAATCGTATATTTCAGTCATTGTACCCACAGTGGAACGAGGATTATGGGATGTAGATTTCTGATCAATAGCAATAGCTGGTGATAACCCCTCTATAAAATCAACATCTGGCTTATCCATAAGTTCAAGAAACTGCCTTGCATAGGAAGAAAGAGATTCCACATATCTTCTTTGACCCTCAGCATATATAGTATCTAAGGCAAGAGAGGACTTACCAGAACCTGAAAGGCCGGTTATCACTGTTATCTTGCCCCTGGGAATCTTTACATCAATGTTCTTTAAATTATGAACTCTCGCTCCCTTTACAAAAATATAATCTTTTTCCATTGAAGTGGCGCGCCCAGCGGGAGTCGAACCCACAACCTGCGGATCCGTAGTCCGCCGCTCTATCCAGTTGAGCTATGGGCGCAAAATGGCGGAGAGAGCGGGATTCGAACCCGCGGAGGGGGAGTTGACCCCCTCACCTGCTTAGCAGGCAGGTGCCATCAGCCACTCGGCCATCTCTCCGCAAATTAAATTATACCACAGAAAATTTCCTTCAATTTAGTCATTATAAAGATCTTCTATTAGAGGAAAGGCTCTATTAGGGGAAGATAAATTGTTCCTTCTTTACCACCAAACTTTTTAGTTTTACCTTTCACATAGAATATCCCACATATAGCGCACAAACACGCATCTATGAAATCTCTGTTTGTTGTTGAAAACTCACGCGGAAACTTTATAAATCTTTTCAATTCTCTAAACAAAATTTCTCTATCAGACTTTAATTTCCTTCCGCCTTTAAATCTTAAGAATTTAAATACACCATCTGGAAATGTCTCTACAATTTCTCCTTTATAAGCTCTTGTAATCTTCTGGGTAAGATTCTTCATGCCCCTTAACAAACTCAATGGAAGAGTTCTTATCCCTTCTTTTCTTAATTCAATCTCTGCATCTCTAAAATTTTTATCAGGATAGCTTAAAGGAGCATCAACAACCACAAGTTGAATGTCTTTTTCTTCTGAAAGGAATTTTATAAGTTCATCAAAGCTTACAGTTAAACCAAGCTGAAGTTTAGGATTTATAAATTTAGAATATTTATCAACGACACAAATACCTGATTTCCTTTTTATAGAAAGGTCTATTCCAACTATGCAACTCCAGGTGCCGGGCACTATACGTTGCATATTTTATTAAACTTCTCTATTAAATTAGAATTCGCAAAGATTTGAGATTTATCAGCTACCATTTTTCTTCCAATTCGGGTTACTGTTGATGAAGATAGATTCATTGCCTTTGCTATTTCTATGTTTTTATAACCCTTAAGCATAAAGAAGTATATCAATATGTTTCTCAATCTCCTCTTATTTTCCATATTTTTAAACTCTTGTTTTATAGCGTCCAGCATAGATTTAATCTCAAACACATTTTGTAAGTTCACTTTTTCTTCAAAGAGAGAATCTGAAAGTTTATCCGTAAGGTTTATAAACTGAATGAATTCTTTTCTATCCATGGGAATCAATTCAAAAAATCTGTTTATATTCAAAAAAGATGGCTTATGTTTCTCCTTACCCTTTATGTTTTTAGCATTTAAAAAGTACTTGAAACTTGACCATTCATAATCCTCAGGAAAGTCAACAAGTCCTGCATCAACAGGATTTAAGTTTATATACCTTGCTACAGCAATAAGGTACCTCTCATTTTTTATAATGAAGCTCTTATATCTATCCTGAAACAGGTGTCCCTTCTTTAAGTATTTTTTATTAAAGTAGTGAGCGTAGGAAGAATTAAGTTTGTGCATAAATTTTGAAAGATTTGCTTTATGCGTTTGAATTAATAAATGTGTGTGGTTAATCATAAGAGCGTAAGAGAAAACTGAAACATCAAATTTATTACAAGAATCTTCTAAGATGTGAATAAACTTCTCATAATCATCTCTTTCTTTAAACAACTCTCTCTCATCTATACTTCTTGATATCACATGATAAATACCTTCTGGTATTTCAATTCTTGCTTCTCTTCCCATAATTAAATCCTATCCAATTATTTTAAAAAATGCAACGTGAGGTGCCTGGCACCCAGCGTTGCAAAAATAAGAGGGGACCAGATGGTCCCCTCTATTCTTAAAAGTTAGTCTCTATGGGTAGAATGTAATTGTGACCTTCTGGAGGAGTGGATCCCAATCAACCTGAGCTCCAAATGCCTCTGCGATAAATCTAATTGGAACAACCGTTCTTCCTTGAGGCTCTACTGTGAATGGAGCAACCTCAAGAGCATATGGTTCACCGTTTACATAGGCAATCTTGTTTCCAAGTTGCATATCTATAACAATGGTACTTCCATCGCTTCTTGGAAGCTCAATGTGAATTCCCTCAGTTTCTGGATCCCAATCAACTGTAGCACCGAAGGTTTCTGCAATAAATCTTAATGGCACCATTGTTCTTCCAGGTGGCATTACGAATGGAGCAATTTCGTAAATTACAGATGTGGTAACTCCGTTCTTTGTTACTTTAATCACTGGAGAATCAATCACAAGCTCTATTATTATCTCTTCCTGATAGATCACAGTCTTTACTATCTTTGCTTCATTTCCTGCTCTGTCTACTGCTTTAAATTCAAGAGTTATCTCTTTCTCTCCTTCTGGCATAGAAACCGTATAGGTGAATGTGCCATCTGCCTGAACAATCACAGGTTCCCCGTTTATGGTAAGTGTTGCAGTTGGCTCTGTTGTTCCTGAAACCTCAAATACTCTATCCTGAACCTTTTCTGGAACATTCACCTTAAGTATTGGAGGAATAGAATCAAGACTTACTGATACTTTCTTTGTCTTGGAAAGTGTTCCTTTTTCTGCTCTTACAATAAGTGTATTAAGACCTTCAAGGAGTGTAACTGTTATTGAGAAGTTTCCTTCATCATCTACATCTGCCTCTTCGTCATTTACATAGACAGTGGCTCCGGGATCAGTTTTTCCTGTTATTTCAAGCTCTGGGGTATTTACAAGTTTTGGAACATCATCAATAATCAAAGTGAGAGTTGGAATCTCGTATGTCACATGGATTTCTTTAATTCCAATATTTCCAAATTCATCAACGGCTATAACCCTTATCAAGTTCTCTCCCTCATTAAGAGTTACATTGACCATGAAGGAATTATCAGGAAGAACTTCAACTCTCATACCATTCACATAGACAGCGGTAATTTCTGATTCATCAGTAACCGTTCCAAGAACGGTTATACTATTCTGTGTTAGTTTTGCTCCGTCTTCTGGTTCAGTTATTGTTATCTCTGGTGGTTCAGTATCCTCTGTTTGCTCTTTGGTGAAGAAGAGATCATTAAATACATACTCTCTATCCTCTTTCTTTACCACAACATCATAACCACCAAGATATTGAGGCACAAAGTTTGTGAATATTACAACACCATTATCATCTGTATATCCCTTAAGATCATATATCGTGGCATCGTAGTTATAGGCAAAGGTAATTCCTACCTCTGCACCTGTCACAGGTTGCCCGTGTGCATCAGTAACTGTTATCTTTATTCTGTTTGCTTTTCCAACTATAGCTTTATCAAGTGGTTTTCCACCTGATGTAAATATTTCAACATCCACTTTAACAGATACAAGGCTGAACTCGTTTATAACAACATATGTCCCTGGAAGGGTAGATGTGGTTGTGTAGTAAAGAATTACCTCTGGATTATCTGGAAGTGTTGGATTGAGGTTATCTCTTGCATTCACAGTAAACGTTGCACTTGAAACATTTGGTACTTCCTGTTTTGTCATTATTGCTGATCTAAATCCAAATGGTTCACCGAATGAATCAATCTTTCCATCCACTCCAATCTTTGCTACATAAAGTGGGACATTTGTTATTGGATCTTTAAGTGTAACTGTTACTGTTTCATTTATCTCTGCAGA
>CAZNRO010000005.1:0-10676 GCA_964575745.1 uncultured Caldisericota bacterium
AAAATTTGGTGGAGCAGACGGGATTTGAACCCGTGGCCTCCTGAGTGCAAATCAGGTGCTCTCCCGCTGAGCTACTGCCCCACGCTCTAAAAATTATACCATAAATTTTATATGATACAATTAATTCATGAAGGTTGTTGTAAAGATAGGCACAGCATCTCTCACCAACGAAGAAACTGGCTTCCCAAAACCTGAAATTTTAGGTGAAATCTCAGAGGCATTTTCATACATGATAAAGAGAGGCATAAAGCCTGTTCTTGTAACTTCTGGAGCCATAGGTCTTGGATTAAAACCACTCGGATTTAAAAAGAGACCAAAAACTATTACTCTTAAACAGGCTGCAGCGGCTGTAGGTCAGGGACTTTTAATGCACATATACTCACAATTTTTCTCCCTTTTAGATATAAAAATCGCTCAAATTCTCTTAACAAGAGAAGATATAATAAACAGGGAAAGATACATAAATGCTCAAAAAACTTTTGAAACTTTACTTCAAAGGGGTATTGTTCCTATAGTAAACGAAAATGATGTTGTGGCAGTAGAGGAAATAAAATTTGGTGATAATGATACACTCTCTGCCATAGTATCAACAATAATTGATGCAGATATGTTAATAATACTGACAACCACTGATGGAGTCTACACTAAAGATCCTACAGTTCACAAAGATGCGAAAAGAATAAAGGTGGTGAAGGAATTTACAAAAGAACTTCTCTCCTATGTAACAAAAACAAAGACAGCGCTCGGCGTAGGAGGAATGGAGACAAAAATAAAAGCAGCAGAGATAGCAACAAATGTTGGAGTGAAGGTTATAATCGGAAGCGGAAAGAATCCTTATAAAACTATTGTTGGTGCCATAGAAGGGAAAGATGTTGGAACTCTATTTTACCCAAAAAAGAAACACCTTGATTCAAGAAAAAGGTGGATACTCTATGGTTTAACCCCAAAAGGTGAGATAATTATTGACGAAGGGGCAAAAAATGCTATAAAAGATAAAGGTAAGAGTTTACTTGCTGCAGGAATTGTTGACGTAAAAGGAAATTTTTTGGCAGGAGAAACTGTAAAAGTGATTGATAAAAATGGAAACTTCGTTGGTCAAGGAATTGTTAAATATTCCTCAGGGGTATTAAAAACCATAAAAGGAAAGAAAACAAAAGAGATAGAAAGAATACTTGGCTTTTTACCTTTTGAAGAGGTTATCCATAGGGATGATCTTTCAATAATATAAAGGAGGTTTGTATGGAAGAATTAAATTACAAAGAGAAGAACGTGTGGGAAGTCTACAGTGAGAAAGAGATTGAGGAAATCTCTAAAGACTACATTCCGTTTATGTCCAGGGTAAAAACTGAAAGAGAGTTTGTCAGGGAAGCTGAGAAAATCCTTAAAGAAAATGGGTTTTCCAATATTGATGCGGAGGGAGTTCAATCAGATAAGCTATACAGAAAATTTAAAGAGAAATCCATTATTATCTTCCTTAAAGGGAAAAAGGGAATAGAAGAAGGTTTCAACCTTGTTACAGCACACCTTGATTCACCAAGAATAGATTTAAAACAAAAACCTCTTTACGAGGACGGGAAACTTGCTTTCTTTGAAACACACTACTATGGAGGAATAAAGAAGTACCAATGGGTAACCATACCGCTGGTGTTGAGAGGAGTTATCGTAAAGGGAGATGGAACCGTGGTTGAAGTGGATACAGAAAAAGACAACTATTTTTTCTCCATCCCAGATCTTTTACCACACCTTGGAAGAAAGCAGATGGAGAAGAAAGCAAAGGAAGCAGTAACTGGAGAGAATCTAAATTTACTCGTAGGCTCAAAACCATTAAAGGATGAGAAGGAAGAAAAGATTAAAAAGAACATTCTTAATGTACTGAAGGAACTATATGGAATTGAGGAAGAAGATTTTATTTCAAGTGAGCTCTCTTTAGTACCTGCTGGAGAGGCAAGGGAGGTTGGATTTGATAAGAGTTTTATCCTTTCCTATGGACATGATGATAGAATCTGCTCTTACACTGCTCTTAGAGCAATACTTGACATTGAGAAACCAGAGAGATGGGCTGTTGTTTACCTTGTAGATAAAGAGGAGATAGGTTCAGAAGGAAATACATCAGCTCAATCCATGTTCTTTGAAGAAACTCTCCTTAAATTTGTAAGAGATTACGCTTCACTCCTATCAGTATATTTAAAATCCAGTGTTCTTTCGGCCGATGTTAGTGCAGCCTTTGATCCAAACTATAAGGAGGTATTTGAACCTAAGAATACTCCTTACATAAATCAAGGTCTTGTGGTCACAAAATTCACCGGAAGTGGCGGTAAGTATCACTCAAACGATGCAACTGCAGAATATGTAGGAAAGGTGAGAAACTTATTTAATAAGGAAAAAGTAGTGTGGCAAACAGGAGAATTAGGTAAAGTTGATGAAGGTGGAGGAGGAACAGTAGCATTGTACTTTGCAAGAAAAGGAATGGATGTTATAGATTGCGGTCCAGCAGTTCTTTCAATGCACGCTCCTTTTGAAGTTGCATCAAAAGGTGATCTGTATGCATCATTTCATGGATATAAGGTGTTTCTGGAGAAATTCTAAATGGAAATAGGTATAATAGGCCTTCCAAATGCTGGAAAATCTACCCTTTTTAAAGCACTCACTGGAAACGAAGTTCACATAGAGGTCTTTCCATTTTCAACGGTAAACCCAAACATAGGAGTTGTTGCTGTACCAGATGAGAGATTAGAGATTATCGAGAAAGTAATAAAACCTGATAAAGTTATTCCAGCATTTATAAAGTTTTACGATATTGCAGGACTTGTGAAAGGTGCATCAAAGGGAGAGGGGCTTGGAAACAAGTTCCTCTCCGAAATAAGAGCAACCTCTGGCATCGTTGAAGTTGTAAGATGTTTCGGAGATGAAAGTGTTCCACATGTGGAAGGAAAAGTTGATCCAGTAAGAGACATAGAGATAGTTCATCTTGAAATAATAATGTCTGACCTCGAAATAGTGGAGAGAAACCTTGAAAAAATTTCTCATGCCTATAAATCTGGAAAAAAGGAACTAAAACATGAATACGAAGCTTTAACATTTGCAAAGGAGACACTGAATAAAGGAAAGTGGCTTAGAGATGAAAAACTCAGAGATGAATGGATAGATATCTATAAAAATTACAATCTTTTAACAATAAAACCTTTAATAATCGTTGGGAACATTGGGGAAGATGAATTGATAGGTGAAGAGACAGAGGAAATGAAAAAACTTAAGGAATTTACAAAACTAAAAGGTTATCCACTTATATTTATCTCCTGTAAGCTTGAGGCAGAAATAGTAAACATGGATGAAAAAGAGAAAAAGGAATTCCTTTCTGATATAGGTATTAAAGAAACTGGTTTAGAAAAGTTAATAAAAGAATCCTATAAGCTACTTGATTTAATATCCTTCTTTACATACGCAAACAATATCCTTCAAGCCTGGGCTATAAAAAGAGGTACTTTAGCTCCCCAGGCAGCAGGTAAGATCCATTCTGATATGGAGAGAGGTTTTATAAAAGCAGAAGTAATAAACTTTGAGGACATAAAGAGAATCACTTCTTTACACCAAGCAAGAGAGAAGGGGCTTATAAAAATAGAGGGCAGAGAATACGAAGTTCAGGACGGAGACATAATATACTTTAAATTCAACGTTTAGTTTTCTTTAACTTAAGTCTACAACTTTTACAAATTCCGTAGATTTCAACTATGTAGGAAACAGGAGTAAAATCTTCCGCAGCTCTATCTATACCTACAAGTTTCATGAGTTTCTCTGGCGGAACTCCTTTTATTTCTTCAATCTTTCCACAATCACTGCATATAAGATGTATGTGTGGCTTATAGGAGAGTTCGTAGCTCATGTGCCTTTTGGAAAATGTAGATTTCTTTACTATTCCTGCCCTTTCGAGAATCTTTAAGGTTCTGTAAACTGTGGTAAGACTTACACCTTTCTTCTTTAAGGCCTTGTATATATCTTCTGCCGAGAGATGTTTTCCCCTATTTTTCTTCAAAAAGGAAATTATTTCTCTCCTTCCTCTACTCATTCTATAACCAAGATCGGTCAAAGTCTTTTCTATCATACCTCCTCACCTTCCAAATAAATAAAGAAAATTTTTAAAATATTTAATATTAAAAGATCTCTTATCTTGCTTCTCGTTCCAGAAAGTAGAAATCTTTTGGATAAAATACCTTTTTCAGAATATACAGATGAATAGACAAGTCCTTTTCTTTTGTTTTCAAGTACCGAAGGCCCGAGATTCCCCGTGGCTGATATACCATAATAGGAATTTAGTTTTTCTTTTACTCTTTTAGCCATCTCAATGGACATCTCTTCACTTACAACACCAAATTTTTCAACTATGTTTTTATCTACCCCAAGAACATCTGTCTTAACTTCTGTTTGATAGGTGACAATACCTCCTTTAAAAAAATCTGAAGAGCCCGGCAGCAAGGAGAAGAAAGAGGAGAGATAACCACCTGTACAGGATTCAGCAGTGGAGAGGGTTCTTCCTTTTGAAATAAGAAAACGCTTTATCTTAAACAAAAGTTCTTTATCAGTCCTTTCTAAAGTATAGGAAAGCAAGTTTTCCTCCAAGCTTTGCATTGTTAAGAAGCAGAGAAATATTGGACTTAAGGGTTTTCCCGCCACTTCTACTGTGAAGTTCAGAAAGAATAAATGGAGTCACATCTTTTCCTTTAATTCTCTTCTTATCCACATCTAACAGAATTTCATCCATAAGCTCCTCAAAGTACTTCCTATCTAACTCATCCTCCTCTGGTATAGGATTAACCACTAAAAGGGCCGTGTTTGAAACCTTATCCCACACCCTTATGAAATCAACTAACTCCTCAATAGAATCCACATACATATCAAGGGGAATGTCAGTTTCTCTGAAGTAAAATCCTGGTAGTTTCTTTGTTTTAAACCCGACTACACCAATACCAAGAGTCTCGAGAAACTCCCACGTCTTCTCTATATCAAGAATTGATTTAAAACCAGATGACACTACAACCACCTTGTACTTGCTCAGAGCAATAAGATCTGCTGATATATCAAAGACATCAGGCATACCTCTATGAACTCCTCCTGTCCCACCTGTAACAAAAAACATAAGGTTAAACAAACTCATTATAGAAATAGAACCCGAAACAGTAAGTGCTCCGCTCCTCTTTTGTGCCAGAAGATGGGGAATATCCCTCATGTTTGCCTTAATAACTCCTTCACCTTTTCCAAAGAACTCAAAGTCATCCTCAGAGAAACCAATAACTATTTTTCCATCTCGTATACCTAATGTAAGTGGTATACTGCCTCCTTCCCTTATTTTGGACTCCATATCCTTTGCCAGTCTTACATTATCTGGATAGGGAAGGCCAAAGGTTATTACAGTACTTTCCAGACACACATGTGGAAAGAAAGGACTTTTAAATTCTGGTGAAAATGATAAAAAATTCTTCATAGTTTTTCTCCTTTTTCGTAAGGTATTCCATCAGCTGCGGGAGGTGTTGCTCTCCCAACAAATCCCGCAAGAACAAGCAAGGTTAAAATATAGGGAAGAGCAAGGAAGAAACCTCTTGGAATAATATTCAAAAGCTGAGGAGCAGAGGTTTGAATGTATATTTGAACTACTGTAGCAAGGGTAAAGAAAAGGGCCGCAAAGAATGTTCCTATTGGAGTCCATTTACCAAAAATCATTGCGGCAAGAGCTATGAAACCCAATCCTGCTGGCATATGGTTGTCAAATAAATCAAGTTGTCCTATGGACATTGAGGCACCTGCAAGAGCTGCAAGTATTCCTGAAGCGATTACTGCAAGGTACCTTACAAGATAGACGTTTATTCCAAGTGTATCTGCTGCTTTTGGATGCTCTCCAACAGACCTGTGTCTTAAACCCCATGGAGTATAGTAGAGATAGAAATGAATAACAAATGGAAGAATTAACGCAAGAAATACAAATATATTCATCGCTTCAAAGAGTTCTCCTACTATAGGAAGTTTTGCAAGATGTGGTAAAAGTGGTTTGTTCATAAAGGAAGCCACAGATGGAGAGTGCCCTGTTGTGTTAAAGTATCTTTCAAGGAAAAAGGTCATTCCTCCAAGTGCAAATACATTTATAGCAACTCCTGAAACGATTTGATTTCCCCTTAAAGATACAGAAATGTAAGCATGAAGAAGTCCAACAAGTATTCCTATCCCTATGGCGAAGAGTATTCCAACCCATGGGTTTCCTGCCAGCGGGTTTTTTCCTCCAAGTATTGGATCAATTTTTGTAGAAGACATGTATGCACCCAAAACGGCAAAGAATCCTCCCATTCTCATAATTCCTTCAAGAGCTATGTTTACCACTCCTGCATTTTCACACATTACACCACCAAGACCAGCAAGAATGATGGGGGTCCCAAATTGAAGCATAGATGAGATAAAGGAAACTATAGTCTTAGCTAACTCCACTTTGAGCCTCCTCTTTGATTACCTTCTTTTCTCCAATCTTAAAGAGAAGATACTTTATGCCAACCTGACCCGCAACAAATAGAGTAGCAACACCCTGAATAATATCCGCAAAAGTCTTGTGTATTCCAATAAGTTGCATTCCAGTAGCACCTGCTCTTACAAAACCAAAAAACATGGATGAGAGAAGGGTTCCTATTGCTGCATTATTTCCAATTAATGCCATGGTTATTCCGTCAAATCCATACCCTGGTCTGAATACTCCTGGATAGTGTCCTTCAGTTCCAAGAATCATACACGCACCACTAACACCAGCAAGGGCACCTGAAATAAACATAGCAACAAGCATGGTTTTTGCAGTATTTATGCCACTGTACCTTGCTGCATCAGGATTCTTTCCAGTTGCCTGAATCTCATAGCCAAGAACAGTTCTATTCATAAGGATATAAACAAAAATCACTGCAAGTATTGCAATAATTATTGAGCCATTCAATCTCGTTCCCTGAAAGAATGGTTTAAGCCTTGAAGCTTCTTTAACATAAGGAGTTCCTGCAAGTATTGCCTCAGGTCTATACCTTTGAATATTAAAGGGACCAACAACTATCCAGTTTTCCACAAGGTGAACTGCAATCCAATTAAGCATTATTGTGGTTATGACCTCGTGAACTCCTCTTGTAATTTTGAGCCATCCTGCAAACGCTGCATAAAGGCCGGAAACTATAATAACTGCAATTAAAATTAATGGTATATCTATCCATGGAGTCATGTTTAATTTGAAACCAAGATAGGCTGCAACTATAGCTCCCATTATAAATTGTCCTTCAGCACCTATGTTAAAAAGTCCAACTCTAAACGCCACAGCAACGGAAAGTCCTGTCAATGTAAGAATCGATCCTTTAAGAAAACCCTCCCCTGCTTCTTTTAAGCTGAAAAATTCCTTGAAAGAGGAGCCAAAAGCTCCTTCAAATAGGAGCTTGTATGCAGCCCATGGGTTCTTTCCAGTAGCCTTTATCATCACTGCTGCTACAAGAAAAGCCACTATTATAGATATTATTGGAACAAGAAATGACGAAATCTCTTCCTTCTTATTATTCCACCATACAAGGATGTCATTTAAAAAATTAAGCCCCTTCATGCTTCCACCTCTTTTTTATCGTATCTCTTCAAACCAAGCATGAGAAGTCCAAGCTCCTCCTCCGTTGCTTCCTCTGCCGGGAGTTCACCCACAATTTCACCATTAAACAAAACTGCAATTCTATCTGACAGCATCATTATCTCATCAAGTTCAAGGGATATAAGGAGAACCGCCTTTCCAGAGTCTCTCTGCTCTACAAGCTTTTTATGGACAAACTCTATGGCTCCAACATCCAGTCCTCTTGTAGGCTGGGAAGCAATGAGTACATCAGGATCATAGGAAACTTCCCTTGCAACGACCACTTTCTGCTGATTACCTCCAGATAGAGCCTCTGCTTTAAGTTTTGGATTGTGTGGTCTTATATCATACTCAATAACCTTATTTTTTCCAAAGTCATCTATGTTCTTCCTGTTTAAAAATAGCCCTCTTGAGAAATAAGACTCTTTTTCTCTTCCAAGAAATAAATTATAAGAGATTGTAAATGGTAGAACGAGACCTCTCTTTCTTCTATCTTCTGGAATGTGAGCAATTCCACTACTTCTAAAGAACCAGGGGTCAAACTCCTTTACCTCTTCTCCCCTTATTATTATCTTTCCAGCTTTTATTGGTCTTAATCCTGTTAGAGCTTCAACCAACTCCTTCTGTCCGTTTCCCTCAACTCCTGCTATTCCAAGAATTTCACTCCTTCTTAACTTAAAGGAAACACCTTTTATAGCTGGAATACCCTTATCACTTATAACTACAAGATCCTTCACCTCAAGTATAACCTCTCCTGGTTCTTTCTCTTTTTTCGGAACAACAAATACAACATCTCTTCCAACCATTAACCTTGCTAACTCTCTCTCGTTTGTGTCCTTTGCGTTCTTTATTCCTCTAACCTTACCATTCTTTAAGACTGCTATTCTATCTGCTATGGTAAGAACCTCTTTGAGTTTATGAGAGATAAATATGACAGTTTTTCCTTTCTTCTTTAAAGACCTTATAGTATCAAAAAGCTCCTCTGTCTCCTGAGGAGTTAACACCGCCGTTGGTTCATCAAGTATAAGAATTTCTGCTCCACGAAATAGAACCTTTAAAATTTCCACCCTTTGCTGTATACCAACAGGAAGATTCTCTATCTTTTCTTCAGGATCAACTTTAAGCCCATACATATCAGAGATTCTCTTTACCTCTTCTATGGCCTTTTTCTTATCAAGTACAAATCCATTTTTTTTGAATTCTTCACCAAGAATTATGTTCTCATACACTGTAAACTTTGGTATTAACATGAAATGCTGGTGAACCATACCAATTCCTATTTCTATTGCCTTTTTAGGAGTGTTGTGTCTTATCTTTTTTCCAAAAACATATATCTCTCCTGAATCTGGTGTGTATAGACCATATAGAATGTTCATTAAAGTGGTCTTCCCCGCTCCATTTTCCCCAACAATGGCAAAAACTTCGCCCTTCTTTATGCTAAGGGATATGTTGTCGTTGGCTATAACCCCTGGA
The DNA here is from genome assembly GCA_964575745.1 of uncultured Caldisericota bacterium. GTDB lineage: Bacteria > Caldisericota > Caldisericia > B22-G15 > B22-G15 > B22-G15. The sequence goes on from CAZNRO010000005.1 coordinate 9,092, forward strand.
AAAATTTTTGTAACATTTTTAAGCTCAACAGCATACTCCTCCAATTTTTACCTCCACTTTATTAAAAAAGGGTGGGTGCCAAAAACACACCCACCCTTTTTTAAAAAGTTTACTCTTTATGGAATCTCGGGAGGAACAAAAGCATCTAACTCCTCATATGTAGATGGAACCTTAAATTCTCCCTTTGCAATCATCTCTTTAAGTTTGTTCACCTTATCAAGAACATCCTTTGGAATAATATCCTTTGTGTACTTCATAGGTGATAAGCCTACTCCACCCTCCTTTACTCCAAGGAAGATATGTCCTGATTTAAATGTTCCTTCAACAACAGACTGGATGGAGAGCCAGACTGCATAATCAACGTGCTTAATCATAGAGGTGAGAACTCTTCCTGGAGCAAGGTAATCCTGGTCAGAGTCAACACCTACTGCAAAGTAGCCTTCTCCTCTTGCCTGTGCTTCTTTAATTACACCAAGACCACATGCACCAGATGCATGATATACAATATCAGCACCTGCATCAAACTGCTGCTTTGCAATCTTTTGACCATCATCTGCATTTGTGAAATTACCAGTGTATCCCACAAGAACCTTACAGTCTGGATTTACAGTCTTAACTCCTGCTCTGTATCCAGCTTCAAACTTATGGATAATAAAGAGATCCATTCCACCAACAAAACCAACCTTATTTGTCTTTGTCATCTGACCAACAAGAGCACCGACAAGGAATGAACCCTCGTGCTCATTAAACAGATAGCAGACTACATTGGGAGGTGGATTCTCAATAAATCCATCAATAAGCATGAAGTATGTATCTGGATACTGAGGAGCGACCTCATTTATTGCATCTGTAAGCATAAATCCCACACCAATAACCAGTTTACAACCTTCATCTGCAAGTTTCTTTAGATTTGGAACATAGTCCTCATTAGCCTTTGATTCAAGAACAAGGGGCTCTATATCAAACTTATGGATTCCACGATCAAGAAGGTCTGGTGCCTCATCCTCTATGCTCTTTCTGTACTCTTCTTCTGTAAGAGGTTTATATCCTTCACCTGCCACCATCTTTACACCAGCAGCCCAATTCTCCAATCCACGAAGAGCAGAATCATTAAAGGATTTATCTCCTCTTCCACCTACGTCGGTAACAAGCCCTATTTTTATAACTGGTGTTAGTGCCACATCCTTCGTGTTATCTCCTGCTTCAACTGTGAATGCCTCCGAATACTCCTTGTATCCTTCGGCAGTTACCTTCAGCGTCTGATCTCCTTTGGGAACATCTTTAACTTCAAATTTTCCGTCATTTCCTGTGGTGGCACTCTTCCCTCCAATAGAAACTGTAGCACCTGCCACTGGGGAACCAGTCTTAGCATCTGTTACTGTTCCCATAACTGTACCTGTCTTTTTGGCACAGCCCACAAACACCACACTAACTAAAATCAATACAATCAAGAAAGTTACTATTTTCTTCATTTGTCCCTCCTTCTAAATAAATTTTTTGAAAAATATTATTTATTCTCACCTCCTTTCCAAGGAAATTATAGCACAATTTTTGAGGAGTAGGTTATATTGGCGATTTTCATAAT
>CAZNRO010000005.1:10776-22281 GCA_964575745.1 uncultured Caldisericota bacterium
AAGGAAATTATAGCACAATTTTTGAGGAGTAGGTTATATTGGCGATTTTCATAATGTGATCGCCAATTCTTTCAAGATTGCTCACCACATCAAGATAAATTATTCCAGCCTCACTTGAGCATATTCCCTTATTTAACCTCTCAATGTGATGCTCTCTCATTATTTCCTCAAGTTTGTCAATAAAGTCTTCGTTCAATTTTATTTTATTGTAAACCTCATCATTCATTTTAAAAAGATTCTCTTTTATAAGTGTGTAACTCTCACATATAGCTTTACAAATTTTTTCAAGTTCCTCATAGGCGTATTTGGAGTATGTTATATGATCCTCAAGTCTTTGAAGCTCCAATTGTGATGTATTAAATATGATATCTCCTATTCTTTCAAGCTGGGAAGATATAATGAGCATTTGGGGAACAAAAAATGCCTCTCTTTCAGGCAAATCAAGGGCAGCAATGAGAGGAACATATCTTGAAATTTCTCTGTTTATAAAGTTTACTGTATTTTCTCTTGTTTCAATCTCCTTGATTATCCTTTTATTCTTTGTGAACACCATCTCTTTAAGTGCCATAAGGTTTTTATAAACTATCTCAGAAAGTCTTTCTGTCTCTTTTCTCAGGGAATCAAAGGCAAGGAGTGGACTTTTGAGCATACTCTTTGTGAGATATTTAGTTCCTGTTTCAACAATAACTTCCTTTCCCGGGACAAGCTTTTTAACAAGATCAACAAACAGCTTGATAAACGGAAGAAAGATAAGTGTATTTATAATGTTAAAAAGAGTATGAGAGTTAGCAATTTGCCTTACTGCGTCTCCACCAAGTGTCTTTATAAAATTAATATACGGATGAATTATTATAAGAAAAACAACAGCTCCCACTGTATTAAATATAAGATGAGATACAGCAGATCTCTTTGCAGAAACACTGGTTCCAATACTAGCTAACATAGCAGTAACTGTGGTTCCTATGTTTGCACCAATGACAAGAGGAAACGCAGAGGAGATATCAAGCAGCCCTTTCATTGCAAGAGCCTGAACAATACCTATACTTACACTACTGCTCTGTTCAATAGCGGTGAAAGTTGCACTGGCAAGAACTCCTAAAATAGGGATTTTTCCAAACTTTACAAACAAATCTTTTACAGCCTGGGAAGTTTTTAAAGGCTCAACACTGCTTGCCATTATCTCAATTCCTATAAATATAAGTCCAAATCCCATTATAGAGAGTCCCAGATACTTTATCTTCCTTTTAAAAGGTAAAAAGTAGAGGAGAAAACCCAATGCAAAGAATGGAATTCCGTATTTGGTTATCTTAAGAGCTATTATCTGTGCTGTAACTGTGGTACCGATATTTGCACCAAATATCACACCCACAGCTTGAGGAAGAGTCATCATTCCTGAATTCACAAGACTTATAACCATAACTGTAGTAGCTGAACTTGATTGGATAACTGCCGTAATAAGAAAACCAATGAACACTGCAATAATCGGATTTGAAGTAGCTTTTTCAAGAAATATCCTTAAATTTTCTGATGCTGCTTTTTGAATCCCCTCACTTGCAAGATGTATACCATAAATGAAAAGAGCAATGCCGCCAACTAACTCAAGTATAAGATTGGCAACCAAAACTCACCTCCTTAAAGAAACTTTTAGCGCCTCCTCCACTCTGTCAATCAGGATAAATTTTAAATCTTTCTTTATTCTCTCAGAAATTTTATACAAGTCATTCTCATTCTCTTTTGGAATTATCACCCTCTTTATACCAGCCCTATGTGCAGCAAGAACCTTTATCTTTATTCCTCCTACTGGTAAGACCTTTCCTCTTAAAGTTATCTCCCCTGTCATGGCAACCTCTTTCTTAACTGGAATTCTGGTAAGAGCAGAAACCATTGCACTAACTATTGCAACTCCTGCAGAAGGTCCATCCTTTGGAACAGCTCCCTCTGGTACATGAACGTGTATGTCGCACTTCTTATAGAACTCTTTATCTTTTATCTTGAATTCATCCATATGTGCTCTTACATAAGAGAGAGCTGCTTGAGCAGATTCCTTCATAACATCTCCAAGTTGACCAGTAAGAATTAGTCTCCCATTACCCTTCATTACAAGAACCTCAATCTTTGTTATATCACCACCAAAAGGAGTCCAGGCAAGTCCTGTAGCAACCCCAATCTCATCCTTTTCCTCTTTTATTCCAAACCTGTATATTGGAAATTCAAGATAGTCCTTTAGATTCCTTACAGTAATACGAACACCATTGAACCTGTTACCCTTTGAAACCTTTTCTTTTGCAACCTTTCTTAACACCTTAGCTATCTTTCTCTCAAGATCTCTAAGTCCTGCTTCTCTTGTATATTCCCTTATCATCTTTAGGTAAGCATGATCGCTTATCTTTGCATCCTTTTCAGTAAGACCATTGTACTTTAACTGCTTCGGAAATAGATACCTTTTTGCAATTTCAAGCTTCTCATCCTCCGTGTAGCCGGGCAGGTAAATTACTTCCATCCTGTCAAGAAGTGGTGGTGGTATGGTATGTGTTACATTTCCTGTAGTTATAAACAGAACATCTGAAAGATCAAAAGGAACTTCAATGTAGTGATCTGAGAAGTGATGATTCTGGTCTGGGTCCAGAGCCTCAAGTAAAGCAGCTGATGGGTCTCCTCTAAAATCAACACCAATTTTATCTATCTCGTCAAGGAGAAAGACTGGATTTTTTGTTCCAGCATCTTTTACCCCCTGAATTATCCTTCCCGGCATTGCACCAACATAGGTTCTTCTATGGCCTCTAATCTCAGCCTCATCCCTTATCCCACCTAAAGAAACATGCACAAATTTCCTTCCAAGCGCTCTTGCTATAGATTTTCCAAGAGAAGTCTTTCCCACACCTGGAGGACCTATAAAGCATAGAATTGGTGATCTTGGTTTCTTTGTAAGCTTCCTTACAGCAAGGTATTCAAGTATTCTCTCTTTTATGTCCTTCAAACCATAGTGATCCTCATCCAGTACATTCTTTGCAGCTTTAATATCCATTTTATCTTTTGTTTCCTTATCCCACGGGAGCGAGATAAGCCAATCAAGGTAGTTTCTTATAACAGCGGCTTCCATAGCCATGGGTGGCATCTTTGCAAGTCTTTTAAGTTCCTGATCAATCTTATCCATTACATATTGAGGAATCTTTCTCTTCTTGAGCTTCTCCTTGTAATCTTTTATCTCTTCAGAGAACTCCTCGGTCTCACCCAGTTCTCTCTTGATAGCTTTTAACTGTTCTCTCAGGAAGTATTCCCTCTGAGATTTATCAACCTGAGTCTTTACTTTCTCTTCAATCTCGTGTGAAATTTTTAAAAGTTCTACTTCCTTTGCAAGTATCTTTGCAAGAAGTTCAAGCCTCTTCTGAACATCAAATATTTCAAGAATCTTCTGCTTCTCTGGAATTGAAATTGTAAGGTTGGCTGCTATAATATCGGCAAGCTTTGAAGGATTCTCTGTATCCTGAAGCACAGAAAGAGTATCAATAGGGATCTTTTTTCCAAGTCGTATATACTCACTGAATAGATCTGAAAGCACCCTCGTAAGGGCTTCCACTCGTGGTGTAATCTGGACTTTCTCTTCTATCTCTTCAACATCAACTTCAAAAAGTGGTTCACTCTTTAAGAACTCTTTAACTTTTACTCTGGATATGGCTTCAACAATGATTCTTTCAGTTCCATCTGGAAGTTTTGCATGCTGAAGTATCCTTGCAAGTACTCCAACCTGATAGAGTTCTTCGGGTTTTGGATCCTCAATCTCTTCCTTTTTCTGAGTTAAAAGTACAAGAAGGTTATCACTTTTAACAGCCTCGTTTACTGCAAGAAGTGATTTATTTCTACCAACAAAAATTGGTAGTATCATGTGCGGAAGAACAACTACATTTCTTAAAGGAAGCAGTGGAAAAACTGTTCTCTTCATATTAACCTCTCTTTTTAAAAACTTCATCTACAATACCGTACTCCTTTGCCTCCTGGGCAGTCATATAATAATCTCTATCTGTATCCTTCTCTATTCTCTCCATTGGTTGACCAGTATGATGGGAGAGAATCTCGTTTATGGTATTCTTTATCCTCATTATCTCTTTTGCAACAATCTCAATATCCTTTGCCTGTCCCTGAACTCCTCCCCATGGCTGGTGGATTAAAATCCTTGAATTGGGAAGTGCATATCTTTTCCCTTTCTCACCAGCAGCAAGAAGAACTGCTGCCATACTTGCAGCTTGTCCAATACATATGGTGGAGACAGGGGATTTTATAAATTGCATGGTATCGTAAACAGCTAAACCTGCAGTAACACTCCCACCGGGACTGTTTATATAGAGATTTATCATTCTGTCTGGATCCTCAGCTTCAAGGAATAGAAGCTCTGCTATTATGGCATTTGCTACTGCATCATTTATCTCGGTGCCTAAGAAAATTATCCTATCCTTAAGAAGTCTTGAGTAAATATCATAACTTCTCTCTCCATAAGGAGTTCTTTCTATAACCCATGGAATTACCTGATTATATTCTTTCTTCATGTTACACCTCTCTTCTTTAAAATATCTATAACCTCCTCATCCCTGACCTCACCAAAATCTTCATAGAATTGACCAACTGCAAAGAAGACATCAGGAATAAGGAGTGAAACAAAAATGTCAACCTCCCTCTCTATTCTCTCCTTTGCATCAATACTGGATACAGGAACAGCACAGACAATTTTGTCTGGTTTTCTTTTTTTCAAAGCAAGTATTGAAACAAGCATGGTCTCTCCTGTGGCAAGCCCATCATCAACAACAATAGCAGTTTTTCCATTAAGGGAGGGAAGGCTTTTCCCTTCTCTAAATTTTTCTATTTTTTCTTTCACCACTCTTCTTCTATTTTCTAAAATATCCTCATCTAAAAAAACTCTCTCTCTTATTGAAATTACTCCTTCCTCAGATATAGCCCCTATGGCAAATTCAGGATTCATTGGATGTGGAATCTTTGAAGAAACAACAACATCCAAGGGAGAATTCAAGATCTTCGAAACCTCATAAGCAACGACAACTCCCCCTCTTGGAATTCCAAAAACAACGGGGTTTTTGAGTTTAAATTCAAGTAATCTTTCTCCAAGAAGCCTTCCGGCTTCTCTCCTATTTCTGAACCTCACTTTTTCCCTTTGCTATTTTCTGGGAGGTGGGAACAACCTTTTGTTTCTCAAGCATATTGCATTTTCCGTCAAGTATGCCCCCTTCTTCAATAGCAATCTTTGGTGTTTCTACATCACCTTCAATCTTTCCAGTGTTCAGAATCTCAACTCTTTCCTTCACATGAACATTTCCAATAACTGTACCCATAGCTATAAGAGTTGAAGCCTTGATATTTGCTTCCACATTTCCTTTTTCACCAACAGTTACTGTACCTTTGCAGTCTATCTCTCCCTTAACCTTTCCATCGATCCTTAGATTTCCCTGAGCAACTATCTTTCCATCAACTGAAGTACCTTCTCCAATATAGGACTGCCCGCTTTCTCCTTGAAACTCCTGCTTTACTGTTTTACCAAAAGGCATCTATACCTCCTTTATTTTCTGGAGCGGGCAACGGGATTCGAACCCGCGGCCCTCAGCTTGGGAAGCTGATGCTCTACCCCTGAGCTATGCCCGCTCGAATATATTATATCATTTTAGTTAATATCTATACAAATCAACTATACTGCCATCAGCATCTATTAGATAAACTGTATCGTGGTCATTGTTCCATACTGGAGTCCCGTGATTCCAATAAAATCTATTGTTTCCTGTTAAGCCTTTACCGGTATAGATTACTACCTCTTCCTCACCATCAATATATGAACCTTCGGGGAATATAAAAACGTTGTGGGATTCATCTTTAATTCTGAAATTTGAAAGATTCATGCCCTCTCTGGATGTGTTCTTCAAAACAACATATTCACCATTTAGGTTCTCTTCATCTTTCCCTTCCGCATTATAATTAACTCTTTTAATTCTTACAGGATACTTGTGAAAGTTTCTCCACAATCCTCTTCTATTATCTCTTGCTTCTCTTTCAGCCTCCAAGAGTAAATCCCTGTATCTTTTATTATCTTTATCCCTGTAAAGAAAGACAAGGCCCTTCCTTAAAAGTTCATAATTAACGAATATGTTTCCCACAAAGATATAGGCAAGGAGTCTTTTGTATTGATCTCTTTCCTCTCTATCAAATTCTAACTTTATCTTCTTTCCAAGAACCAACTCTCCGTTTTCTTTCTTTGCCTCTATGTAAAATGGCTCTCCCATCTCAGGTGCATTTATGCCTATGTATCTTACCTTTTCCCCGGTAGATATAATTACAGTGTCTCCATCTATGACTTTTATAACTGAAACGGTTCTGGGTGAACAAGAGATAAGAAAAAGAATTATAAGGAAAAGTATAGCTCTTTTATTCATTATCAAACAGATTCTCTTTAAAAAAATTTATTTCATCATCTGTGAGTCTATTCTCTTCACATCTCTTTTTTAAATGGAGTATATCATCCCTTATCTCAAAAACGACTCTCCTTATTCCTCCAAGTGGAAATTTTGTATCACCAGCATATCTTGGAATTACATGTATGTGTATGTGAGATATGCTTTGCCCAGCAGGTTCTCCAAGATTAAACCCGATGTTGAAGCCATCAGGTTTCAAAAGATTCTCAAGACCTCTCTTAATCACTTTAATAGTTCTTACTATATCCATCCATTCAATATCTTCCAATTCCTCTATACTCTCAACATGTCTCTTTGGAATGATAAGGGTATGACCTCTTGAAACAGGATATAAATCAAAAAGTGCAAAGGAGTGTTCTCCTTCATAAACAATTCTTTCTTTATCTGGCTTACAGAATGGACAAATTTCTCGTTTTCTCTTCACAGAAAAAATTATATCACTAACCACCTAAGGTAAAAACTATGTTATAATTCTATATGAAAAGGAGGCTGGCGGCGTAGCTCAGTTGGTTAGAGCACACGGCTCATACCCGTGGAGTCGAGGGTTCGAATCCCCCCGCCGCCACCATTTCCATGAAATTACTAAAAAGAATAAAAGAGTATATCAAAAAATTCTCTCTCATATCTTCCACCGAAGGGTTAGTTGTTGGAGTCTCGGGAGGTCCTGATTCAGTTTTCCTTATAAACATTCTTAAAGAGCTGGGTTTTAAAAAGCTTTTAATTGCTCATCTTAATCACAAGCTGCGAGGAGAAGATGCAGATATGGATGAAGTGTTTGTAAGGCATCTTGCCCAGAAACTAAAAGTTCCATTATATGTTGGGAGAGAAGATGTGAAAAGCTTTTGCAAAGAAAAAGGATACTCTATAGAGGAAGGTGCAAGAATTAAAAGGTTTGAGTTTCTAAGAAGGGTAAAAGAAAAAGAAAAGATGGATAAGATAGTTCTTGGTCACAATTTAGATGATCAGGTGGAAACAGTGACCATGAATTTCATAAGAGGTTCTGGATTAACCGGTATCTCTGGTATCTCTCCTGAATCTAACGACATTATACATCCCATAATTTCAATAAAAAGAGACGAGATAGTGGAATACCTTAAAGAAAAGGGAATTACCTTTAGGATTGACAGGACAAACCTTTCCATAGAATACCTTAGAAACAAGCTTAGAAACTATCTCATTCCAATCATTGAAAAAGAATTTAATAAGAACTTTAAAGAAAAAGTTTTTTCTCTGGCAGAGATAGTAAGATGTGATGATGGATATCTTGACAAAATTACAGAAAAGGCAACAAAAAAGATGGTAAGGTTTAATAAAGATTTCGTCTGCATAAAAATTCCACCGTTTGAGAGTGTTCACTTGAGTATAAAAAGAAGAATTATAAGAAAAGTAATTGAATACTTTGGTATAGATTTAAGAGAAATTTCTCTTAAGAACATTGATGAGGCTATATCTATTTTTAGAAAAAGGACTGGTAAAAGAATAGAACTTCCCGGTGGAATAGATGCTATTAAAGAGTATGGTGAGGTTGTATTTGAAAAAAGAGGAGAGAGAATCTCATTTCCACAAGTAAAACTTTTAGTGCCGGGAAAGGCAAAAATTTCCGGTCTTTTGATAGAGACAGAATTAAAGGAAAAGTGGGAGAGAGGGGGAGATAGATTCTCTGAATGTTTTGACTTTGACTTATTAACTTTCCCCTTAAAAATAAGATTACCCAAGAAAGGGGAAAGATTTACTCCACTGGGTATGAAAAATGAGAAAAAATTGAAGGAGTTCTTCATAGATGAAAAGATACCAGCAGGTATTAGATGGAACATCCCAATTGTTGTTGATGGAAAAAATGAAATTGTCTGGGTTGTGGGATTAAGAATTTCTGATAAATTTAAAATTACTGATTTAACAAAGAAGATTTTATGTATTAAAATTAAACTGGAGGATGATAGATGGAACAGGATATTCAAAAGATTTTAATACCAGAGGAAGAGATAAAAAAGAGAGTGAAGGAGCTTGGAAAAAGGATAAGTGAAGATTACAAAGATAGGTTCCCACATCTTATATGTATTCTTAAGGGAGCCACTATCTTTCTCTCTGATCTAATCAGAGAGATTAATATTCACATGTCTCTTGACTTTATGGGTGTCTCAAGTTATGGTTCCTCCACAGAATCCTCAGGAATTTTAAAGATTACAAAGGACATAGATCAGCCCATTGAGGGTAGAAATGTACTTATAGTTGAAGATATTGTGGATACAGGCTTAACTCTTTCTTATCTTAGAAAACTTCTTACATCAAGAAAACCAAAATCCCTAAAAACATGTGCGCTTTTAAATAAAAAAGTGAGAAGAAGAGTGGATGTTCCAGTTGAATATTATGGCTTTGAAATACCCGATGAATTTGTGGTTGGGTATGGTCTTGATTTTAATGAAAAGTACAGAAATCTTCCATACATTTCTGTCCTTAAACCTGAAGTATATATGTATGAGGTGATGAAATATGAAAAGGAATAATCTTTTTAATACAATAAGGGCTTTGATTCCGTTTCTTTTAATGTTTATGCTAATATACTTTGTTTATAGTTTCTATAGTCAATCTCAACCCTTCACATCCGTTGAAAAAATATCTTACACAGAGTTTATAAAGAGAATAGAAAAAAACGAAATTGAGGAAGTAGTTATAACTGATCAAAATGTTACAGGAACATTAAAAGACGGAGGAAAATTTCAGACAACGATACCTCCCTTTGACGACCCAAACTTACCTAAAATTCTCATAGACCATAATGTAGATGTAACTGTTAAACCATCTTCCAACAGTGGAATGTGGTGGTACATACTCTCAAACGTTGGTTCAATTGTAATAATCATTTTTTTCTGGATGATAATGATGAGATCGCTTTCTGGAGGTGGAAATTCTCAGGTATTTAATTTTGGGAAGAGCAAGGCAAGGCTCTTTCTTGAGAATAAACCAAAAATAACATTCAATGATGTTGCTGGACTTGAAGAGGTAAAAGAGGAACTTCAGGAAGAGATAGATTTCTTAAGGAATCCAAGAAAATTTTCTGCACTTGGAGCAAAAATTCCAAAGGGAGTCCTTCTTGTTGGTCCACCTGGTTGTGGAAAGACTTTACTTGCAAGAGCAGTTGCTGGAGAAGCAGGCGTTCCATTCTTTAGTGTTTCTGGTTCTGAATTTGTGGAGATGTTCGTTGGTGTTGGCGCTGCAAGAGTTAGAGATCTGTTTGAACAGGCAAAAAAGTATGCCCCTTGTATCATATTTATAGATGAAATTGATGCAGTTGGAAGGCAACGTGGAGCAGGTTTAGGTGGAGGACATGATGAAAGAGAACAGACGTTAAATCAGCTTCTTGTTGAAATGGATGGTTTTGATCCCAATAGTGGAATTATAGTAATTGCTGCAACAAACAGACCGGATATTCTTGATCCAGCACTACTAAGACCTGGAAGATTTGACAGAAGAATTGTTGTTGGATTCCCGGATGTAAAGGAAAGGGAAGCTATACTAAAAATACACACAAAAAATAAACCACTTGGGAATGACATAAATCTCTCTGTGCTTGCAAAAAGAACAGCAGGATTCACTGGTGCAGATCTTGAAAATCTTGTAAATGAGGCTGCTCTTCTTGCAGCAAGAAGGGGTAAAAACAGAATCACCATGGAAGAACTGGAAGAATCAATAGATAGAGTAATAGCAGGACCTCAAAAGAAATCAAGAGTGGTTTCAGAAAAAGAAAAGAGGATGATTGCATTTCACGAAACAGGACATGCCGTCGTAGCAGATTATCTTCCGCATACTGACCCTGTCCACAGAATCTCCATAATCTCAAGAGGAATGGCTCTTGGATATACACTCCAATTACCAGAGGAGGAAAAGTTCCTGAAAACAAAAGAGGAACTTCTTGAGGAAGTTAGTGTTCTTCTTGGAGGAAGAGCTTCTGAAGAGCTCTTCATAGGTGAAAAGACCACAGGAGCTGAAAACGATTTAAGAAGAGCAACAGAAATCGTAAGAAAGATGATAACAGAATTTGGAATGAGTGAGAAACTTGGGCCGCTGACTTTTGGAAAGAAAGGGGAATTTGTATTTCTTGGAAGAGATATTGCCGCAGAGAAAAACTATTCTGACCAGATAGCATACGAGATTGATAGAGAGATAAGAAGCATTATTGAGAAATGTTATGAAAGGGCAAAGACAATACTCAAGGAGAACAGCGAAGCAGTTCATAAAGTTGTTGATGTTCTATTAGAGAAAGAGACAATGGAGGGAGAGGAGTTAAAGAAAATACTGGAGGAATTCAGGAGCAAAGAGAAAGAAGAAGTTGATAAAACTAATTAGCTTTGACCTCTGGAATACAATAATTGAAGACAGAAGGGATCTTGAGGATAAGAGGGGAGAGATACGGATAAAAAAGATTTACGAGTATCTCTCCCCTCTTAATATTGAACTGGAAGATATAAGAAAAGCATATCTAAAGATGAGTAATTGGTTATTTGAAACTCAGAATAAAACCAAGAAAAGTATAGGAACAGAGAAGCAGATAAAATACATTTTAAAAAAATTTGGAGTAAGGGTAAATCAAATTGTATTTGATGATATAAAGGAAACCTATGACGAAGCAATTTTTATTTACCCTCCACCACTGGTTGAAGGGGCAAAGGAAACGCTTAAAAAATTTCACAGCCTTGGAATAGATATGTGTATAATTTCAGATGCAGGAAGAACACCAGGCTGGGCTTTAAGAAAGATTCTTGAAAAGTATACTCTTAATAGCTATTTTAAAAGAATGTACTTTTCTGATGAAACAGGGTGGGTAAAACCAAATAAAAAGGTTTTTTTAAAGGCACTGAAGGATTTTAAAGTGAGAAAGGAAGAGATGCTACACATTGGAGATAAAATAGAGAAAGACATTGAGGGAGCAAAAAATTCTGGAATAAATTACATATACTTCTCAAGAGGCAAGGATTGTGAAGTAAACCCCTGTGGTAAAACTCTTCCCGAAATATACGATGTGTTCTTAAAACTCTTCCCT
>CAZNRO010000005.1:22381-24570 GCA_964575745.1 uncultured Caldisericota bacterium
GTTGCACTCTGGGTTAAAAACCAGCCGTTCTTTGCAATGAGAAAGTTAAGACCTGCAAAGAGGTAACCAAGTATAAATAGCGAAAAAACACCGAGAATAAAGAATAGAGGAAGAATGATAAACCAGCCTGCAATTGGGTTTAAACTTAACTTAAAGAAGGTGAAACTTACAAAGATTAGTATTCCTACAGAAACAGAGGTGGTTATAAACTTTGCAAAACCTCTGCCTGTAAGATAAATAAAGAGGTTCACAGGGGATATATAAATATACTTCAATGTCTCATAAAACTCTCTATCATCAACCACTGCCCATGCCATACCGAAAAGAACATTGGCAGTATAAAGATGAAGGGCATTTCCTATAAGAAGGTGTGGAAAGGTTAACCCAATTTTTCCTCTTGTTATAATAAGATACATAATTATAAGAATAAAGGAAGAAGACAGGGGTTTTGCAAGGGAGTATATTGTAAATAAAAATGGATCTGTCCAGTTACTCTCTATTTTCCATCCAAGAAAAAATGAGGTTTTAAAGTTTAAAAAGAGCCTTTTTATTACTCCCATCTTATCGTAAGCTTGCCCTCCTTTCTTGCAAGTCTCTCCATCTTCTTTAAGTAAAAATGTGCAAGGAAAAGGTAGACAATTGTAAGAACTACAAGAATAAGAATCTCCACATTAACTGAAAGAAAACCAAAGATTTCTCCCTTTTTAAAGAGGAGCTGTCTTAAACCATCAAGACCAAGAGTTAGTGGAATAAGAGATGAAAAGAAACCAACCGGTCCGAGAAATTTTATGGGGAAATACATACCTGTAGCAAGGTAAACAGGCTCCTGAAGAAATTCAGAGAGATGCCATGCTTCTCTTCCCCATATAAGATAGAGAGAAGAAAGAAGCATACCAAGACCGTACAGAGACGAAAGGGTTAAAAAGAAAATAAGGAAAAGCTGAATAGGATTTCCAGTCTTAAATGGAATTTTAAAAACTATTGACCCAATAAAGATTGTGGCTGATGCCCTTAAGGCTGTGGATAGCATTCCTCCAAGACTCATTCCAAAGAGAATGGACATAAGGGATATTGGTGCAATAATATAAAGAGAGAGATTTCCTCCCATTCTTTCCCAGTAAAGCTGAGAAGCCATGCTCCATAAGACATTAACCCAGAATGCACTCATAGCTCCACCAAGTATGGCAAAGCCAAGAAAATCAATACCAGCACCAAGAAATTTGTATAATAAACCATAAGAAAGAACGGATAAGAGTGGTAAAACTACATCTGCTACAAGCCAAGAATACTCCCTATTCGCAGCTATAACTCTTGGATATGCTCTTCCCCATATAGCTCTCAGATTTCTAACTATGTACTTCTTCATCTTTCTCTCCAACTATTTCAAAGAATACATCTTCAAGAGTTGGCTCTCTTTTCCTGAAGGATGAAACAAGTATGTTTCTATTCTTAAGGGTGAGAAATAGGTCTGATATTTTTTCTTCATTATCTATCTGAAACTTCAATTCAAACTTACCATCTGATATAGGGTTTATCGAAACATTGTATATAAAAGGTATATCTTCTTTTAACCTATCATAGGAATCTGTTCTTACTTCTACAGAATAAAATATTTTGTTCTTCATCCTCTTCTTTAAACCCTTTGGTGTGTCAAGTGCTACTATTCTTCCATTATTTATTATGGCTATCCTATCACAAAGCTCCTCTGCTTCATGAAGGTAGTGTGTTGTAAGGAGTACTGTCCTTCCTTTCTTCTCCCTCATCCATGATTTTATAAAACTTCTCACAGTCCTTGCAATCTGCACATCAAGCCCGAGGGTTGGTTCATCAAGAAAGAGCACCTCTGGATCAGATATTATCCCTCTTATAATATTCATCTTCTGTCTCATTCCTGTGGAAAGTTTGCTAACTTTTGTATTTCCATCTTCCTTCAAACCAAAAATTTCAAGATACTCCTCTATCCTCCTTTTAGCCACCCTCGATGGAATACCATAAAACTGAGAAAACATCCACAGATTCTCCCTTACAGTGAGAATTCCATAACCAGACCACTCTCCACCGCTGACCATATTTATTCTCTCTCTTATTTTTAAAGTATTCTTCTCCACATCATTTCCTAAAACAAATGCTTTGCCTTTTGATGGAAGAAGTATGGTCGTAAGAATCTTTATAAGGGTTGTTTTTCCTGC
>CAZNRO010000005.1:24670-31486 GCA_964575745.1 uncultured Caldisericota bacterium
CTTTCCATGAATTTTACTTATAGAATCTGCATCAGAAAATCCAAACTTATCCAAAATATACTTACTTGCAAATCTACCAAGACATATTATAATTTTTGGTTTTATTATCTCAATTTGCCTGTCAAGAAACTGAGAACAGGCTTCTATCTCTTCTGGCAAAGGATCTCTATTCTTTGGAGGCCTGCACTTTAAAATGTTAGCAATGTAAATATCCTCTCTCTTTAAAGACACACTCTCAAGAAGTTTATTTAAGAACTTCCCTGCTGCACCAACAAAAGGAATTCCTTCTTTATCTTCATAAAAACCCGGAGCTTCCCCTATAAGCATAACCTTAGCATTGGGATTCCCGTCCCCAAATACAAGGTGTGTCCTTGTCTTCCATAAATCGCACCTTCTACAATCTCCTATTTCCCTTCTTAACTCATCTAAACTTTCCTTATTTTCCAAAGAATTTTCTCCTCCTTTAGATAGTCAAAGGTAATCTTTAGAATTATTAATATTGGAACAGTGAATAGAATTCCCCATATCCCAAATACTGCTCCAATAATAAGCATTGTTATAAGAACAGAGAATGGACTTATCTTCAGCACTGCTTTTGCCCATAGAAGCGGATAGACAAATTCTGATGTCAGTTGTTGCTGAGCAATATAAAATATTGAGAACCACAAAACTGTGAGGGGAGAAACGGTCAATGATAAGGCTACGCCTAAGAAGAATGTAAAAATCGCTCCAACATAAGGGACAACCTCTGCAACTGCACCAATAAAGCCTAAAGTCCCTGCATAGGGTATCTTAAGTAAGGAAGCAATCAGCCATATAGTAATACCAATGCTTGCACTCATTATTGACTGAACAAATATGTATCTTTTGAGATAAAAATTCAAGGTTTTTGAATAGGAAACAATGTTTTCTCTTATATTTTTAGGAAACTGAGACATAACTCCAGAAATAATCTTCTCTCTATCAAAAATAAAGAATATAGAAAGGATAAGAGAGACGATGAAGGAGAGGAATAGCTTAAAAAGTGATGTAAAAAAGGAGAGAATCTTTTGAGAAACCTGTTTCATTATATCTGGTAAGTTCTCTTCTATATACTTTGTAATATTTTCTATTCCAACCACAAGGGTCTTATTCTCTCCTCCAATCTCCTGAATTTTTTCGTTTATCTTCGTAAGATAAGAAGTAAACTCAGATGTAATAAGAGCAAAATTATTTACAAGCTTTGAAGTTTCATTCACTATAGGAGGAACAATTACTGAGAAAAATATAACAATTATAAAGATTACTATAACAACTGATATTATCTTTGATAAATTCTTTTTGACTCCTTTCTTCTCAAAATAGGTAGCAATTATAGAAACAACATAGGAAAGAATTAGAGTGAGAAGAAAGACTGGTATTAAAGACTTCAGCTTATATATAACATAAAGAAGTAGAAAAAAAAGAAGTATAGCAAAGAGAACTATAAAGCTCTTCTTAAAGATTGAATTACTGCTTTGTGTCACTCTTCCTCTATTTCAACTATTTTTCCCTGAAGCAATTCCTTTCCCTTCTGTAAAAGTTCCTTACCTTTTTCTCCAAGTATCTTTCTGGTTTCAGATCCTGGTGCAGGTGCAAAGAGTATTCCAAGAACAAAACCAATTATCGCACCAGTGATTAATCCTCCAACAAAACTTCCATCATTTCTTTCACTCATTTTTCTTACCTCCTTTCTTTGTAAAAGATTGATATATCTCAAATCCCTTTTTAATTCCCAAAATTAAGGGAAGATACTTTCCTATTGTTGAAAGAGTCTTTCCTCCCTGAGAGTAGAGAAGGAAGGGTGTTATTTGAGATATAATATTTGATATATTTTTTATACTTCTTAGAGTAGCTTCTGCTTCCTTTATTGTTTTATTAAGTCCTGGTTTCAAATCCTTTACAAGCTTTGATACCTCTTCTGTTAATTCGGAAATTTTCTTAGTTATTTCCTTAAGATACACTCCAAGAAAGACAAGAATCAGGATTATGAGTATTGAATTAATAATTGATAATGTCAAAACTACATAGACCCACGCACTCATTTGAACAACTCACTTATAGAGGAATGTGTTTGAATTCTCTTTATTGCCTCACCTATAAGGGGAGCAACAGAGAGAATCCTTAGTTTCCCACACACATCACCATTTGGAACTTTAACAGTGTCTGTAACTATTATCTCTTCCATTGGAGAATCGCATATTTTTGGTAGTGATCCTTTACAGAAAATTCCGTGCGTTGCTGCTGCAAATACCCTTTTTACCCCTCTCTCTATAAGAATCTTCGTTGCATTTAGAAGAGTTCCACCTGTATAGATTCCATCATCAATAATTATCACATTCTTACCTTTTACATCCCCAATTAGATCCATCCTCGCTACCTCATCAGGTCTTATTCTCCTTTTTGCAAAAATTGCAATGGGAGCATTTAATCTCTCTGCAAGATACCTCGCCCTTGCAACACCTCCAACATCTGGAGACACCACAACAACATCAGACAAATTTTTATCCTTAAAATACTCTACAAATATCGGGAGAGCTGTAAGATTGTCAGATGGAATATCGAAAAACCCCTGTATCTGTCCAGCATGTAAATCAATAGCCACAAATCTTGTGGCGCCAGAGGCAACAATCAGGTTTGCCATGAGTTTTGCACTTATTGGTTCTCTTCCTCTTGTCTTCCTATCCTGTCTTGCATATCCATAATAAGGAGTTATGGCACATATATTTTCAGCAGATGCTCTCTTTAAAGCATCAAGTACGATAAACAATTCCATGTAATTATCCGATGGAGGTGGTGTGGATTGGATTAAAAAGACATTCTTTCCTCTTACATTCTCGTTGATAATAACCTTTATTTCCCCATCAGCAAACCTGCTTACCTCTATATCTCCTAAGGAGATACCTAAATATTCACACACCTTTCTTGCAAGTTCAGGATTGGCGTTTCCAGTAAAGATTTTAAAATCATCATTCATCTTTCTTCACCCATCCTTGTTTATTAATTTGCCTTGCCCTTCCAAGGGCAAGAGAGTAAGGAGGCACATCCTCCGTAATAACAGAGCCAGCCCCAGTGTAAGCACCTTTTCTTATAAACAAACCACCCTCCTTTGCAACCAGTATTGAATCAGAGCCAATAAAAACATCGTCCTCTATAATAGTTGGGTGTTTCTTTTTTCCATCGTAATTACAGGTTATCGTCCCTGCACCAATATTAACATTTTTTCCTATAGTTGCATCACCTATGTATGATAGATGTGGAACAGCACTGCCTTCACCAACTGTTGATTTTTTAATCTCTACAAATGTTTTTGCTTTGGATTTGTTCATAAGTTTTGTTCCTTCTCTTATAGAGGCAAATGGTCCAATAATAACATTGTCTTTAACAATAACCTTTCCTTTTACAGCATCAATCTTTACAAAGGGACCTATTACACAACCTTCTCCAAACTCAACCTCACCTTCAATATAAACTCCGGGGTAAAAAACAGTATCTCTTCCAGCTTTAACAAAGGGAGAAATAAAAGTTGTAGCTGGATCAAATATTGTTACTCCATTATCTTCTAATTCATTTATCTTCCTATCCTTCATAATCTTAAAAACTTCTCTCAAATTTCTTCTCGTGTTTATTCCTATTATCTCTTCAAAGGAGACAGGCATTGAAATTATCCTCTTATTATCCTTAGCAGCAAGTTCAACAACATCTGTAAGATAATACTCTCTCTGAGCATTCTCACTCTTTAGGAGAGGAAGATACTTTTTAAGAATCTCTCCTTTAAATATATAGATTCCACTATTTATCTCCTTTATTTCTCTCTCATTATCTTTAAGATCCCTGTCCTCTTTTATACCAACTATATTTTCTCCCTCCCTAACCACTCTTCCGTAGGGTGATGGATTTTCAAGAATTGATGTTAATATGAGTATGTGAGTTTTCTTTTCTTTAAAAAGTTCTTTTGCCTTAATAATTGTCTCCTTCTTTATTAAAGGAGCATCTGAAGGCATAACAAGAATATCATCACCATCCTCTATATAAGGAAGAGCTCTTTTTGCGGCATCTCCTGTCCCTAAAGGCTCATCCTGTATAACAAAATTTACATGAGAAATTTTAATGCTTTCTTCATAAATTTCTCTATTCTTTCCAACAACGATAAATAAATTTAAAGATTCTATTCCAGAATCAAGTAATGTCTTTATGGGATAATACAGGATAGGATAACCAAAAATCTTATGAAGCACTTTTGGTGTGCTTGATTTCATTCTCTTCCCTATTCCTGCTGCAAGAATTACTCCCTTAAACATCTCTCCCTTGGCTGGGGTGGGAGGATTCGAACCTCCGGTCGCGGATCCAAAGTCCGCTGCCTTACCTCTTGGCTACACCCCACATTTTCTATTTTACTTTATTTAAATTGTAAGGTCAAACAGGGCAAAACCTCTATTTCTCTTTAACTGAAAGGAGTTCCAGCTAACTTAATTGAAAAATGAAAAATTTTTTCTATTGAATTTTAAAATAAAACTAATATAATTTTATAAGAGCCTTCTTATCAAGAGAGGTGGAGGGAACTGGCCCGATGAAACCCGGCAACCGGAACCACCAAAGGTTCACGGTGCCAAATCCAGCAGGCTCAAATTTTGCCTGGGAGATAAGAAGGCTGGTTTTTCTCCCAGGGATATGAAAGGAGGATTAGGTATGAGAATGTATGAGTTTACCTCAGAGTCCGTGACTGAGGGACATCCTGACAAAGTTGCAGATCAAATTTCAGATGCAATTCTTGACTTTTGTTTCAAAGATGATCCCTATTCAAGAGTAGCTGCAGAAGTTTTAACTACCACAGGGCTTGTGCATGTAGCAGGGGAAATTACAACCAAAACAAGGATTGACTACGAAAAGCTTATAAGAGGTGTTGTCAGAGAGATTGGCTATGATAAAGAGGAGTTTGGATTTAACTACAAGAGTCTCGGCATCATAGTTTCCGTTAAGGAGCAATCTCCTGACATAGCTCTGGGGGTGAATAAATCCCTTGAGTCAAAATTGGGTGAACTTGACGAAACCCTGGGTGCTGGAGATCAGGGAATAATGTTTGGGTATGCAACAAGAGAAACTGAAGAACTTATGCCAATGCCAATAATGCTTGCCCATAAGCTTGTAAAGAAACTTGCTGAAGTAAGAAAGAATGGGGTTCTTCCCTTTCTCCGCCCAGATGGGAAATCTCAGGTTACAGTTGGATACAACGATAGGAAACCAAAAAGCGTGACAAAAGTTATAATCTCTGCACAGCATGATCCAGATGTAGATATGGATACCCTAAAAGAAGCGATAATTGAGAGTGTTATAAAAAAGGTTATTCCAGAAGATATGCTTGTTAATAGTGAGTATATAATAAATCCAACAGGAAGATTTGTTATTGGTGGTCCAATGGGTGATACAGGACTTACTGGAAGAAAAACCATAGTTGATACATATGGTGGAATGGCAAGAAACGGTGGAGGATGCTTCTCAGGAAAAGATCCAACAAAGGTTGATAGAAGTGCATCCTATATGGCTCGCTATGTGGCAAAAAATCTTGTAGCTTCAGGTGTTGCAGATAGAGTGGAAATTCAAGTTGCCTATGCCATAGGTAAGGCAAAACCTGTCTCAATTTTTGTTGAGACCTTTGGAACTGGGAGAGTGCCTGAAGAGAAGATAGAGAATTTTATAAAGGAAAAAATGGATTTTACTCCGGGTGGAATAATAAAGAGATTCAATCTAAGAAGACCTATATATAAAAAGACAGCAGCTTATGGACACTTTGGATGGGAGGAGTACCCATGGGAAAAACTCGACCTTGTCCCACTCTTTAAGGAACTCCTCTGAAAAGATTGTAGATGTAATTGTAGAAAATACGCGGGCAGAGGAAGAGATTTACTCCTTTGCGCTTCCTGAAACCCTCATACCTATCGTGAAAGTAGGTATGAGGGTTTTTGTTCCTTTTGGAAAAGGAAACAAACTTAAAAAGGGGCTTGTCATATCAATAAAAAGTGGAGATACCAGGGGATTAAAAGAAGTAATTGGTCTTGTAAATCCATTCAAAATAATTGATGAGGAAGGCGTAAAAGTTCTTTTAGAGATTAATAAAAAATATTTTATCCCTGTCTTTAAATTTATAAGAATCCTTCTACCGGTTGGAAAAGGAAGGGGTGGAAAAGAAATAATAAAGATTATAGATGAAACATGGGAAAGAAAACTGTCTTCAAGGGAGACAAGAAAAAGGGAACTTCTTTACTTCATTCAGGAGAATGGAGGAGAAATTCCTTTAGATAATATAAAAAAACACTTCCCTTTATACATAGTAAACAATCTTATAAAAAGGGAGGTTCTTTCCAAAGAAATTGTCCTATCCACTGAAAGAAAAAGAGATATAAAGGGAGAAAGGGAAGAAAAAATCAAATTTAAAGAAACAAAGGATATCCTTGATATTAAAGAGAATAAAGTCATACTTATTAAAGGACACACTTACAGGGAAAGGTGGAAATTTTACATAGATTCTATTATAAACTCCATCTTAAGAAAAAAGAGGATAAAGCTTATTTTCCCAGAGAAGATGGATGCATCAGATTTCTTTAAATCTTTGCCAGAAGAGATTAAAAATTATGGAGAGATACTAACAGGAGAAACATCAAAAAGGGATAGATATAGAATCTATAACAGGATTGAAGAAAAAAGCTTAAGTTTTATTGTAGGAACATACTTCTCTCTATTTCTACCCCTGAATGAAGAGAAAATTATCGTGGATAGGATAGAATATTTTTCTCTACTGGA
>CAZNRO010000005.1:31586-33459 GCA_964575745.1 uncultured Caldisericota bacterium
TTTATCTTCATATTTCTTGATGTGGATTTTCTTATGAACTTTCCAGAGTACAATGCCTCTGAGAAGGTCTTTTATACCATATTGAAGGTGATAGAAGAGGCTAAAATCATGGATGGCGAAATCGTTATTCAGACGAGAACTAAAGAAAACATTTTATTTAAATCCATAAAAGAGGGAAAACCAGATAAATTCATAAAGAGGGAATTCTGGATAAGGAAGGAGGCAATGTATCCTCCCTATGTAAAGTACATAAAAATAAGAAATGCCAATGACGAAATCTTTAAGGAAGTTGAAAAAATGTCTCATGATGAGGATTTTATCTACTACAATAAAGACGAAATCATTATAAAAACGAAAAATATTTTAAAATTTGGTAAGGTTTTTGATAAAATAAGAAAAGAAGTGCTAATTGAGATAAAGGAGTTTTAAACATGAGAAAAATCGTTTTAATTGGAAATCCTCTTTTAAGAAAGAAATCAAAACCCGTAAAGAAGGTTGATAAGTATATATTAAAGCTTATAAAGGAGATGGAACAGGTCCTTGATAAATCTGAGATACCAGGTGTTGGGCTTTCTGCTCCTCAGATAGGTGAACTTTTGAGGGTTTTAATATACAAAGAGGAAGGAAAAACAAAATCCATAATAAATCCAAAGATTTTAAAGAAAGAGGGAAAGATCACCTTTGAAGAGGGGTGTCTTTCAATTCCCGGAGTTTATGGAGATGTTGAGAGGGCAGAAAGGATTGTGGTTGAGGGGTTAAGTAAAACTGGGAAAAAGATTAAACTCACAAAAGAGGGTCTATCTGCAGTAATAATTCAACACGAAATTGACCACCTTGATGGCATTCTCTTTATTGATAGGGTAAAAGATGTAAGAAGTTTGAGAATAGAGGAAGGATACGAAGTACCTGAAGAATTGTTAAAAAAGGTGGCATGAAAATAGTTTTTTTTGGGTCAGATGATTTTTCTCTTCCATTTTTAGAGGAATTACTGAAAGAAAAGAAAGAAATCTCTCTTGTAATAACAACACGGGATAAACCCAGAGGAAGAGGAAAGAAAATACTTCCAAATTCTGTAAAGGAACTCGCAAAGAAAGAGGAAATCCCTGTTGTGGAAATCAAAAAATCCAGTGATATGTATGACTATCTTGAAGATTCGCTCTGGGATCTTGGTATTGTAGTCTCATTTGGAAAAATTATACCCGGTGAGGTGATAAATCTATTTAAAAGGGGGATAATAAATGTTCATCCATCAATACTTCCAAAGTATAGAGGACCAAATCCTATAAGATGGCAGATTCTCAATAAGGAGAGTGAAAGCGGTGTAAGTATAATGAAAATAACAGAAGGGGTGGATGAGGGAGATGTGCTAATGATAAGAAGATTTCCCCTTTCAGGAGAGGAAACATACGCAGAACTAAGGGAAAAATTAATCTCTATTGGAAAAAAAACTCTTATTGAAGCTTTAGAAATTATTGAAAAGGGAAAGGATGAATGGAAACCACAAAAGGGAGAAGCAAGCTATGCTCCCAAGCTAAAAAGAGATTTTGAAAAAATAGATTGGCATGAAGATGGTGAAAAAATAAAACGAAAGATACTCGCTCTTTCAAAAGAACCCGGAGCATATTCTATATTTAGAGGTAAAAGATTAAAGATTTTAAAGGTAGCTGTTGAGGAAAATGAATCTGGAAACCCGGGGGAGGTTATCTATGTTGACAAAAACAGATTTAAAATTGGAACAGGTAAGGGGGTAGTTATCCCCCTAATACTAAAACCAGAGGGGAAAAAAGAGATGAATGTAAAATCTTTCATATCAGGATACAGACCAAAGTTGGGGGAAAAATTTGAATAAATTAAGAAATAGTTTATATTTAAA
>CAZNRO010000005.1:33559-35205 GCA_964575745.1 uncultured Caldisericota bacterium
TAGGAGGTTAATATGTCAGTTCCTATGGGACCAAAGGTAAGAAAAATAGAGGTAAATATCGTAATTCAGAACTACGTAGTAAAGGGAAAGGTAGCAGTTCCTCAAAACATGAGATTTTCAGACGCAATAAACAGATTTCTTAAGGATGTCAACTTTATCCCTGTTACTGATGTAGAGATTAAAAGCACAATGCAGACCGAGAAGGTAGCGAAAGCTGACTTCGGCCTTATAAATAAATCTCTTATAGTTGGAATTTTCCCTACTGAAGAGGGCGTATAACTTAAATTAAATATCTTTGATTTATCTCTCCAATACTCTCTGGTCTTTCTTTGAGAGTGACATCTAATGTCATATGTTTCTTCTCTCTGATTATCTCAATTTTAACTGTATCACCAACCTTATGTTCTCTTATGTATTTGGTGAGTTCCTGAGCTGTTGTAACTTCCTTACCATCAAATTTTGTTATTATATCAAATTCCTTTAAACCTGCTTCTGCTGCTGCAGTGTTTGGATAAACTTTTAAAACAAGGATCCCTTTATCTACAGGTAGTTTCTCCCTTTTTGCAATGTCCTCAGTTATCGAAACACCACCAATACCAAGGAAAGGCCAGACAACTTTACCATATTTATTTAAATCAGATACAACCTTTACAATCGTATTTGAAGAAACAGCGAATCCTATACCCTGAGCACCACTCTCTATGGCAGTATTCATTCCTATAACCTCTCCCGACGCATTAAGTAGCGGCCCTCCACTATTACCAGGATTTATAGCTGCATCAGTTTGTATAACTCCCACAAGAGTTGTTCCGTCTTCAAAGGATAGGGTTCTCTCCAGAGCAGAAACTACACCCGATGTTACTGTATGATCAAGACCGTATGGATTCCCAATGGCAACCACCATTTGACCAACCTTGAGTTTTGATGAATCGGCGAAAGTAAGGTATGGCAAATCATTTGCTTTTATTTTGAGTAGAGCTACATCTGAAGATGGATCTGCTCCAACAACAAATCCTGTAAACTCTCTACCATCTGATAGAGTTACAGTTATATCCTTTGCATTTTCAACAACGTGATAGTTTGTAACTATATCTCCATCCCTGGAGATTATAAATCCAGAACCAAGTGATGGAGCTTCATATGTGAAAAAGAAATCTGAGACCAGCTGCTTGGTGGATATCATTACAACTGCAGGACTTGCCTTCTCTGCCACATAAATTATCTGGGATTCCTCAAGCTTGATAACCTTTGTCATATCTATAACCTGTGTTGTGGTAGAACCCTGATTGTTTGAGCTCCCTGTCACCTGTGGAAAATACTTCATTGTAATAAAAGAGCCTGCACCACCACCGACTAAAGCACCAATTAGAAATATGATAATCCATAAAACTATACTTGGTCTTTTGTAAGGTCTATACTCTTCAAAGCCGTTCATATCCGTACCTCCTTTTCTAAATAGAGTTTTTAAAAACTCTATTCCTTATTATACACCTACAGATTAAATTTGTTACTTTAAATTTTCTTGACCTTAAGAAACTCTCCTGCTAAAATTAATAAAAATTTACATTAAGCAGACAAGGAGGAGTTGATGGGCTTTAGAATTATCTATCTTGATGATACAGTGAACTTAAGGGGGAAGAAGAAAA
>CAZNRO010000006.1:0-33047 GCA_964575745.1 uncultured Caldisericota bacterium
TCACTTTTATCAGGGAGCAGAATTGGTGAAAATAAATGAAAACTGAACTTTTTGATTTTCATCTCCCAGAGGAACTCATTGCTCAGGAACCTGTAAAAGATAGAGATAAAGCAAAACTTCTTGTTTTAAGAAAAGATACAGGAGAGATAGAACATAAAATTTTTTATGAGATAGTCCATTATCTTAAAAAGGGAGATGTTCTTGTCTTAAACAACACAAAGGTTATAAGGGCAAAGATAACTGGAAAATTTATGGATACAGGTGGGAAATTTGATGGGCTGTTCTTAAAGGCAGGGAATGGGTGGATGGAGGTCATTGTAAAAAAGGCAAAAAGGGCAAGAGTTGGAAGGAAAATAGTTTTTAAAGATGGAACAGTGGGGGTGGTAAAAGAAATCCTTCCTGAAGGCAAAAGGGTGGTAGAGCTTGAAGGAAATGTGGATGTAATGAATTTTATTGATAGAGTTGGAGATGTACCCCTTCCACCGTATATAAAATCTATGGGCATAAAGGAGGAGGATTATCAAACTGTTTATGCCAAAAAAAAGGGCTCCCTCGCCTCCCCCACAGCAGGACTCCACTTTACAGAAGGGCTCCTTGAAAAAATCAAGAGTATAGGGATTGATGTTCTTTATGTAACCCTTCATGTTGGATTGGGAACTTTTAGACCTATAAGGACTGAGAATATTGAGGATCATGAGATGGAAGAGGAGTGGATTGAAGTTTCACCCGAAGTGGTAGAAAAAATTATTAAGACCAAAGAGAGGGGAGGAAGAATTTTTGCTGTGGGGACAACAGTGGTAAGATCCCTTGAAACAGCAGCACTTTCAGGAAAACTTAAGCCTTTTAGAGGCTACACAAATTTATTCATTAAACCCGGTTTTAAGTTTAATGTTGTAGATGCATTAATTACAAATTTTCATCTCCCGAAGACAACCCTTATTGTTCTTGTCTCTTCATTTGCTGGAAGAGAAAAAATTATGGAGGCATACAGGGAGGCTGTTAAAAAGAAGTACCGCTTCTTTTCTTTTGGAGACGCAATGTTAATAATTTGAATTGACTAATCTTTAAAAAATTCTAAAATTAAAGTGTCAATAAAACATTAAAATATGAGGAGGTAAAACTAATGAAAAAATTACAGTGGAAGTATTTTGTCGTTGCCATCGTTGTCTTCCTTCTCTTAACCCCTACTGTTATGGGTATGAAGGGTCTTCCAGTTACACCCCTTGGCGATGATCCACCAACAGGGTTACATCTTTACTGGAATGATGATCTTTCCACCACCATAGTTATTTCATGGAAAACCCTTAACCCAGATTCTGGTGACATGGTTTACTACGACACAGAGTCCAAAAAAGGAATGGAGGGTGATCCAGCAGAGCTCTATGCATACTCGGCAGAGGGAACCCATCACACCATTGAAGACCTGGGAGGTTACATTCACGATGTAAAACTAACAGGTCTTGAACCAGGAAAGACTTATTACTTTGTGTGTGGTGGTCCTGGAGGATTTGAAGAGGAGCGTAAATTTAAAACACTTCCTGAAAATCCTGATCACGTAAGATTTGTTTTTGGTGGTGATTCAAGAGAAGGAGCCACCGATTTTCCATGGGGAAGGGACGAGATTTCAAAGTTAATGGTCACCTATGATCCAGATTTCGTTATTCATTGTGGAGATTTTGTAAGAAAACCATTTAGTGCTTCTCACTGGGATGATTGGTTTAATCATATGGATGAAACATGGATTGATAGTGAAGGATACACAATTCCAATAATCCCATTTTTAGGAAATCATGAGGTTGGGACAGAGGATGAATTTATGGAAACAAAGGAAGATGCAAAGTTCTACTTCGAGTACTTTAACATGCTGCCTGAACCTCAAACCTGGTATTCATTGGATATAACCCCATACATTCATTTTACCGCCCTTAACAGTGAGACATATACAGGACCTCATAGTGATCAGTATAAGTGGGCAGATAAAGATTTAGGTGAAGCAAAAGACGTGACATGGAAGTTTGTAGGTTTTCACAGACCTGCCTTTGATCCAAGAGGCAAGGGAACTTCAGAGTATTTCCTCCCACTTCTTGATAAGCATCACGTTGATATAGTTTTAAATGGTGATGTTCACCTTTACGAGAGACTCCAGCCCATGAATGTTAGCTCTTATCCAGGGGAGTATGTTTCCTTTGATAAGGGAACAGTTCATATTGTGTCTGGTGGATGGGGAGCTCCACTCTATATGCATTATCCTCTATGGTATGATGCATGCGGTCCAATTGCAGAGTATAACTTTACCGTATTTGATGTGACACCTACAATGCTTCACATGCAAGCTATAGATGTAAATGGAGATGTTATAGATGAATTTACCATAAATAAGGAACTTTCAGAACCACAGATAGTTGTTAGAGCAAAAGCCACATCAGATCCAGATGATGTATCAGGACCATCACCTCTTACTGACTTTGGTCCT
Source organism: uncultured Caldisericota bacterium (assembly GCA_964575745.1). Lineage (GTDB taxonomy): Bacteria > Caldisericota > Caldisericia > B22-G15 > B22-G15 > B22-G15. Next base: position 2,474 of record CAZNRO010000006.1, read on the forward strand.
GGTGATACTCCACCTATAGTTGGTATAAGTAAAGTTGGAAAAGGAACGGTGGTTGCCAGTGGTACTGCCTGGTCATGCGAGAATGGTGGCTGGGTTAAAGGTGAATTTGATGTATTTCTTGATATACTATTCCAGAAAATGGTTGAAGGGGCAAAGAAAATTCTCTGGTATGAAGGATACAGTGCAAGATTTACTACAGAAGAATCATCAGATTTAATCTCTGCCCTAAAAGATATGGGTTATGAAGTTGTGGGAGACAACACTGAACCAATCACAATGGATTTACTTAAAGACTATGATGTTCTTGTTATTCCACAACTAAGACTTGGTTCTGGCTATGAAGGTGGAGATCCAAGTCTCCTTCCGTGGGATGATGTTTATGCGATAAAGGACTTTGTTGAGGGAGGAAAAGGACTCCTTGTTATGGATGCCTGCGATTATGGTGGAAACAACTTTAATAGAGTCCAGAACAAGATCCTTGCTGGAGTTGGTGCAGGTTTAACTCTCCAGTCAGACTGCGTTTATGACTGGGTAAATAACTGGAAGAGAGGCTGGTATCCAATTGTTGAAGTTGATTCTGAGACAGATATTGGTGGAGCCTATGTAGAGAGAACGGGTAAAACTGAAATAGAACTTTACGAGCTTTGTTCTGTTGTTATAAGTCCTCCAACATACCTTGAAAGCGTTTCTGGCGGTGAGAAAGCAATCATTGATGGAAGAAAGAAGATGGCTGATGCAAGAGTTATTATAGAGGTAAAGGATGGTGCAAAAGGTGTTGTTGGTATCCAGAACCTTGGAAATTCAGGAGATCGTAAGCTTCTAAAGTGTGTGGATATTTCAACAGACATACCAGATGATGAGATTGTGTGGCCTGTAACAGTGGAGGTTTATTACACTGATAAAGAGCTTGAGGAGTGGGGACTCACCAATGAAAGTTCACTCTGGCTTTACTACTGGGATTCTGAGCAGGGAATGTGGCGTCTCTGTCCGGAAAGTGGAGTGAATGCAGAGAGAAACTGCGTTGTAGGAAATGCAAATCACTTCACAAAATTTGCCATAATGGGTGGACCAATAAGAGTTCCATAATTAAGGCAAGAGTAGATTTAATAAAGGGGGCGAATGCCCCCTTTATTATTTAATATTTAAAATCAAGTAACAAGAAAATTCCTCTTTAAATGATAAACTTATATTGTGTTCTTGACTTTGAATTTAAAATAACTAAAATTAGTAAGGTCTAAGGTTAAGGAGGAAAGAATATGAAACTAAAGAGCTATATCGGAAAGATTCTGTTTCTAATTGTAGTTATCGCAATTGCAGTCTGGGCTATTAAAACCCAGGAACCTATACTTGGTCTTGATTTGAAAGGGGGAGTTCACATAGTGCTTGAATGTGAGGATACTGAAGCTGCAAAGGCAACTCCAGAGCTTATAGAAAGCACAAGAGCTGTTATTGAAAACAGAGTTAATGCCCTCGGGCTTTCAGAAGCAGTTGTTCAAAGGGCAGGGGGAATAAATTCAAAACGAATTATTGTAGATATCCCGGGCATGAAGGATCCAACAAAGGCCGAAGAGCTAATTGGAAAGACAGCGCTTCTTCAATTTAAGACAGAGGATGGAAATGTGATTATCACAGGAGCAGATTTGAAGGATGTAAAGGTTGCTCTATCTCGAGAAACAGGCCATGAAGGTGAAGCTGTAATCCAGTTTACTCTAACATCCGAAGGAGCAAAGAAATTCGCAGAAGCCACAGAGGAGAATGTGGGAAAGCATATTGCTATATATCTTGATGAGGACCTACTTATGAATCCTGTGGTAAATGAGCCAATTACCGATGGAAAAGGAATCATAGAGGGTGGTTTTACTCCAGAAAAGGCATCTGAGTATGTTGCTCTACTTAAGGGAGGTTCCTTACCTTTAAAGGTTGAGATACTCTCTTCAGAGATTATTGGACCATCCCTTGGAGAGGACATGATAAAGCTGAGTGAGAAAGCTGCAATCCTTGCTTTTATTCTGATTGCACTTTATATGATGGCCTACTATAGATTTATGGGATTTCTGGCAACAGTTGCTCTCACTATATTCCTTCTTCTTGATTTTGGAATTCTTTTACTTCTAAAGGCAACATTTTCCCTTCCAGCAATTGCAGGAATCGTACTTACCCTTGGAATGGCTGTGGATGCAAATGTGATTATTTTTGAGAGAATAAAGGAAGAGATTAGAGGCGGAAAGACTTTAAAAACGAGCGTAAGTCTTGGGTTTAGGAAGGCTTTTAGAACTGTATTTGACTCCAACGTTACCACTCTTTCAGGAGCAATAGCTATTATCTGGTTTGGAACAGGTCTGATTAAGGGATTTGGAATAACCTTAAGTCTTGGAATTGTTATATCCTTCTTCTCAGCCATATTTGTTACAAGACTACTCATTGATATATTCTCATCCACATCTCTTGCAAAGTATAAATCTATATTTGGATATTAAAGGAGAGTAAAAATGAAGAAGTTTGATGTATTAAACTGGCAAATAGTTCCCAAAATGAAACTCTGGTTTACCCTGTCCCTTATAGTTATACTGATTGGTGTGGCAGGGATGATCATAAACTATGTGAGAGTGGGTTCTCCCGTTATTCTTGGGTTAGACTTTACAGGTGGAACCATTCTTGATTTAAAGTTTGAGAAATCTGCAGATGTAGGTGCCTCAAGAGACATTCTTAAAAGTTTTGGATTGGGAGATGCTGTTATTCAGGTTGCTCAGGACGGGAGACTTATTATAAGAACAAATAAACCACTTAAGACAAACGAAAGAGAGGAGATTTTTGATTCTTTAGAGGCAAAGTTTGGAAAACTTGACAGAGAGAGTATAAGGGTTGAAACCATAGGTCCAACAATTTCAGATGAGTTAAAGAAAAACGGTGCCATAGCACTGGGAGTAGGTTTGCTTTTCATATTTATATACATAACCATAAGATTCCAGTTTAGGTTTGCTGTTGTTACTGTTCTTGCTTTGATACACGACGTTCTTGTAACCTTCGGCCTCCTTGCCCTTATTGGTCAGGAGCTTAATAGTCCATTTATTGGTGCACTTCTTGCTATAATAGCATACTCTGTGGAAGACTCAGTGGTTGTTCTTGACAGAGTAAGGGAAAACCTAAAGATTCTTAAAGGAAAGATGAGTTATGCAGAGATAGTAAATAAGAGTATATGCCAATCTGTCACCCGTTCATTTAATACCTCTTTCACCACATTCCTTGCAATACTTGCCCTTATTCTTTTCGGTGGAGCAACAATAAGAGACTTCTCCTTCACCCTTCTCTTTGGAATACTTTCCGGTACATATTCATCAATATTTATAGCAGCACCCTTGCTTGTTGTATGGGATAAGTTGAGAAAACACGAAATCGAAGAGAAGCCGAGGAAAGCTATTGCTCCACAGCCCGCCACTGTAGCAGTCGGAACTGGTTCAGGGGAGGTAGTTCAAAAGGAGGAATCAAAGTCTACAAGAAGAAAAAAGAAAAATAAAAAGAAGAAAAAGAAAGGGAAAAGGAGGTAAAATAGCATGGATCTAACAAAGTTTATAAGAAACATTCCAGATTTTCCACAGAAGGGCATTTTATTCAGAGACATTACTCCTCTTTTAAGGAATCATGAAGCCTTCAAGTATGCCATTGATAGCATTTATGAGAAACACAAGGATGAAAAAATTGATGTTGTTGTAGGTATTGAGGCAAGAGGTTTTATTCTTGCATCTACTATAGCATATAGACTTGGAGCTGGTTTTGTTCCTGTGAGAAAACCCGGCAAACTTCCATGGAAGACAGTTAGAAAGGAGTATGAACTTGAATATGGAATGGCTATTCTTGAAATCCATGAGGATGCTATAAAGAAGGGAGAAAGAGTTCTCATAGTAGATGATGTTCTTGCAACAGGCGGTACTGCCAAAGCAACAGTAGACCTTGTAGAAAAACTCGGTGGAAATGTTGTGGGTATTTCCTTTCTCATTGAATTAGAAGGACTTAATGGAAGGGAGAAGCTCAAAGATTACAATGTGTTCTCCCTTATGAAACTATAAAGAAAAATCAATTTAGAAAATTCTTGATTTTAAGTGCACCGATTCGGTGCACTTTTTTAATTTGACAAAGGGGTATTCTTTGTGTTAATTTCTATTTAACAGAGGGTTTAAAGAGGAGCTTTATGGACAAAGGCGAAGCAAAAGAAGTAAATCTCTCCCAGGATCTTTTATTATGGGAGAAATTCAAAGAGAAAGCAAAAGGAAAGATAATTGAAAAGGATATAAACTTCCTTGAAAAGGCATATCTTTTCGCAAAAAAGTATCATGAAGGGCAGACGAGAAAGTCAGGGGAGCCATACATACTCCATCCACTGAACGTTGCCTTGATCCTACTTTCCTTTAATCTTGATGTTCCAACCCTTGCAGCAGGAATACTCCACGATGTTGTGGAGGATACAGGAGTCAGTATAGATACTCTCAAAGAGAAGTTTGGTAAAGAAATAGCAGGTCTTGTTAACGGAGTTACCAAAATTTCCCAGATAAAATTTCTGTCCCTTGAGGAAAGAAAGCTTGAGTCTTTAAGGAAGGTCCTCATTGCTATGGCAACAGACTTCAGAGTGGTTTTCATAAAACTTGCCGATAGATTACACAACATGAGGACTCTTAACTTTCTTCCTCCTGAAAAGAGAAAAAGGATTGCCAGAGAGACGCTGGAAATTTATGTTCCCCTTGCCCATAGATTGGGAATATACTCCTTAAAGTGGGAGCTTGAAGATCTCTGTCTTAAGTATCTTGAACCTGAAATATATCAGGATCTTAAAGTAAAAGTTGCAAGAAAGAGGGAGGAAAGAGAAGAGGAGATAGAGAGAATAAAGGAAAAGATAGAGAACTTCTTAAAGGATAAAGGAATTATCTGTAGAGTTGAGGGAAGAGCAAAGAACCTTTACTCAATATATAGAAAGATGAAGTATGACAATAAGACCTTTGAAGAGATATTTGATTTAACAGCCTTAAGGGTTATTGTTCCGACAGTTACAGATTGCTATAAAGCTCTTGGATACATCCATACTCTGTGGAAGCCTGTTCCAGGAAGGGTTAAAGATTACATAGCCATTCCAAAACCAAACGGTTATCAATCCCTTCACACAACAGTTATAGGAGATAGAGGAGAACCTTTTGAGGTTCAGATAAGAACCGAGGAGATGCATGTAAGATGTGAAATGGGAGTTGCTGCTCACTGGGCTTATAAGGAGAAGGGGAAGAAATTAGAGGAGACCCTTTTGAACAAGATGAACTGGATAAGACAGATATCTGAGTGGCAGAGGACCATTCCATCTGCAAAGGAGTTTATAAATAGAGTAAAGGAAGACCTCTTCTCTGATGAAATTTTTGTTTTTACTCCAAAGGGGGAGATAATAAATCTTCCAAAGGGTGCAACTCCTGTGGATTTTGCCTATAAGATTCACACAGAGATAGGACATAAGTGCATTGGTGCAAAGGTGAATGGTAGAATTGTCCCTCTTGACTACAAACTTAAGACAGGCGAGAGGGTGGAGATTCTTGTTTCAAAGACATCTCCAGGCCCATCCCGTGACTGGCTCAAATTTGTTAAAAGCCCTTCAACAAGAGAGAAGATAAGGCAGTTCTTTAGAAGGAAAGAAAGAGAAGAGATAGAGGAAGAAGAGAAGGAAGAGGTAAAAGAGGAAGAGAAGGGCATAATCCTTGAGAGAAAAATAAGGAGGGGAAATAAACTTGGAATTGTAGTTTCAGGAGTTAAGGGAAATCTACTTATAAATCTTGCAAAGTGTTGCACTCCAATTCCAGGAGATGAAATCATCGGTTATATAACAAAAGGAAGGGGAATTGTTATACACAGGAGAGATTGTAAGAATCTCTTGAGACTCCTTGCAGATAAGCCTGAAGCAAGAAACAAACTGGTTAAGGTTGAGTGGACTGAAGGGGGGAAAGTCTTTTATCCAGTAAAAGTTGATGTTGTTGTAAAGGACACACCAGGGCTACTTAACAAGATAACCTCAATAATAGCCAAGTATGGGATAAATATTGAGTCAATTCATGCTCCGCCACCAAAAGGAAAGGAGAGGCTTACAACAATACACCTAACTCTTCAGGTTCCTGGGGATAGGGCATTTAGCCAGCTTGTGAATGATCTTACCATTATACCGCAGGTTGTTGAGGTGAAGAGGACCTATAAATGAGAGCAGTTATACAGAGAGTAAAGGAAGCAAGTGTTGTTATAGATGGTAAAGTCTATTCAAATATTGAAAGAGGTTTCCTTGTTCTTCTTGCCGTGGAGGAGAAGGATACAGAAAAAGATATGGAATTTTTATTAAAAAAGATACCAAATTTAAGGGTGTTTGAGGATAAGGATGGAAAAATGAATTTATCCCTAAAGGATATAGCGGGAGAGATGCTTGTTGTATCTCAATTTACACTTCTTGGAAATGTGAAGAGGGGATTAAGGCCTGACTTTACGAGAGCTGAGAGGCCAGAGAGGGCAGAGAAGATGTATCTTGAGTTTGTAGAGAAGGTAAGGAAGCAGGGGATACCAGTAAAAACAGGGAAGTTTGCCGCCTTTATGGAGATAAGGTTGATAAACGAGGGTCCTGTCACTATAATTATTGACTCAAGATTTAGAGAGTTTTAAAAGGTTTTCTTCAAAAGGTGGATAAGCAACACCTTTTTCCGTTATTATTGCTGTTATGTTCTCGTGAGGCGTCACATCAAAAGCTGGATTGAATACTTTGGTTCCATCCACTGCAATTTGAATGTCTTTTATGTGAGTTATCTCTTTAGGATTTCTCTCCTCAATGGGGATTTCATCTCCACTCTCAAGGGAGAGGTCTATACTTGAGAATGGTGCAGCAATGTAGAAAGGTATCCCATTTTCCCTTGCAAGCACAGAGAGTGTGTATGTGCCTATCTTATTTGCCGTATCCCCGTTTCTTGCAATTCTATCTGCTCCAACTATTACCGCATCCACCTTCTTTAATTTCATAACCCATCCTGCCATTGAATCTGTTATAAGTGTTGAAGGGATTCCTTCTTTAACCAACTCAAGGCCAGTGAGTCTTGCTCCCTGAAGGTACGGTCTTGTTTCAGTATAGAAGACCTGAATCCTCTTTCCAGCTCTTTTTGTAAACTTTATTACCCCAAGGGCAGTTCCAGGGCCAAGGGTTGCAAGAGAACCAGTATTACAGTGAGTTAAAAAGGTAGTTCCATCTGGGAATAACTTTTCTCCAAACTGAGATATCTTTATACACTTCTCCTCTTCCTCTTTTTCTATTTTAATAGCCTCATTTCTTATAATCTCTTTTATATCAGGCTCGTTAAGATTCTCCTTTAAAACTCTCTCCATTCTCTCAAGAGCCCATTTTAAGTTTACAGCGGTTGGTCTTGCTGAAAGTAGTTTATCCTTTATCTCAGTGTATCTATCACCTATCTCCTCTTCTTTTAATTCTTTTATTCCAAGATAAAATCCATAGCCTGCTGTTACTCCTATAACAGGGGCTCCCCTCGTTTTCATTTCTTTTATAGCCAGATACACATCCATATATGTTTTGCACTCAACATACTCAAATTTATGGGGGAGAAGTCTTTGATCAAGTACAATGAGCCTATCACCTTTCCATTCTATTGGTTTAATATCCATTCCCGACCTCCTAAAGAGAGTTTAAAAACATAATATCATAGATTAGAAAAGAGTTTAAATTTACTCTTTTCTTTAAGACCTCTTTAAACAATTTAGTACCTTTGCAATCTTTATTCTGGACTTAAAATAGTTATAATTGATATGATCAATATGGAAGATAAAGTAAAAGGAGTGTGAAACCTTTTCATCTTGATTTTTATAGCATCCCTCTTTATAATGAAAATATGAGCACAGAAGTTTTTTCCAGATACTTTAATTATGCAAAGGGGATAATCACTGTAATAGTTGTTTTCCTCATCATTAAATATATCCTCAATTACATAAAAAGAAAGATTATTACCTCTACAGAGAAGAAGAAAAAGAGAGGTTGGCAGAAAAGACTGACCCTTATAAAGCTTTTCTTTTCTCTATCAGATTACCTTCTCATTTTTCTCTTCATCTGGTACATACTCAAGGTCTTTAATGTTGATACAACTCCGCTTCTTGCTATCACGAGCGTTGGAGGAATAGCCATAGGTTTTGCCGGTCAGACCTTCTTTAAGGACGCCATTTCAGGCATGTTTATTTTGCTTGAGGATTACTTTTCAGTGGGAGATTTTGTGGAGATTGGTGATGTATCAGGCACTGTGGAAGAGATAGGAATAAGGACAACAAAGATAAGAAACTATGAAGGAAAACTTTTCCTTATCCCCAACGGAGAGATAAGGAGTGTGATAAAGTATGATGTGGGAGATCAATTTACTGTTGTTGAACTTCCCATATCCTACGAATCAGATATTGACAGGGCAAAGGAAGTTATTATGAATATAGGAGATAAACTTATAGAGGAAAATGTAATCCTTGATAAGCCGAAAATTCTTGGAGTTAACGAACTTGGGGATTCTTCAATTATTATAAAAGTCCTCGCCAAAGTTGACAAAGGTATGAGGTGGTCTGCAAGAAGAAAATTCCTTGAGGAGGCAAAGAAGGCATTTGATAAGGAAGGTATTGAAATTCCTTATAATAGAATGGTTGTTTATATAAAGAACGAAAAAGAGAAATGAATCAATCTAAGGCAGGCTCTTTAATCATGTATCCAGCTTACCTTTCTCTTGGTTTTAAAGAGGTAGAAAGAAGGGGAGAGGAGCTTTTTGATAGACTCAAAAGATGTGATATATGCCCAAGGAACTGCTTTGTGGACAGGCTTTCAGGTAAAAGAGGAATATGTAGAAGTGATTATAGATTGATGATTTCATCCTATAATCTTCACTTTGGTGAAGAACCCCCTATTTCTGGCTGGAGAGGTTCAGGAACAATCTTTCTTACAAACTGCCCCTTAAGGTGTAAATTTTGCCAGAATTATCCCATAAGCCAACTTGAGAATGGGAGGGTTTATGAAATAGAGGAGCTATCAGACATGATGCTCTATCTTCAGAGAAGAGGAGCGCATAATATAAACTTTGTAACCCCAACTCACCATCTACCCCATATCCTTCTTGCCCTATCATTGGCAATGAAGAAAGGGCTTAAGATTCCTATTGTTTACAATACATCAGGTTATGAAAAAGTTGAGATACTTCGCTATCTTGACGGAATCGTTGATATTTACCTTCCAGATGCAAAATACAGTAATAATGAGCTTGCAAAGAGACTATCTCTTGCATACGATTATCCTGAAGTGAACAGACTTGCCCTAAAGGAGATGGCAAAACAGGTTAGAAACCTCAAGCTTAATAAAGATGGACTTGCAATAAGAGGGCTTATAGTAAGGCACCTTGTTCTTCCAAACAATGTTGAAAATTCTAAAGGGGTTCTTAATATGATAAAAGAGGAGATTGGAACATGGGTTACAATATCCCTTATGTCTCAATACTTCCCAACATTCAGAGCATTAAGTGATAATATGGTAAATAGGAAGATAACCAATGAAGAATATGAAGAGGTTGTTAAATACATGGAATTTCTTGGATTTAAAAATGGTTGGGTTCAACCAATATAAAGGAGGGTAAAATGCCAAGAAAAAAGAGAAAAACCATCTCTGAATTAATTTCCCTTAAGGGGAGAAAAACCCTTATAACAGGTGCAGCCTCTGGAATAGGCGAGGCTATAGCATTAAGGTTTGCAGAAGCAGGAAGTAATCTTGAGCTCGTTGATATAAATGAGGAGCTATTAAAGAAGGTTGAGAAGGATCTTAAAAAGTATAAAGTTGAGGTGAATACCCATATAGTTGATTTAACCAAATGGAAGGAGATTGATAAACTCTGGGACAAACTGAAAGGAAAAGAACCTGAGATTCTTGTTAACAATGCCGGAGTTTACCCATTCAAAAAATTTCTTGAAGTGGATAGACGCTTTATTGAGAAGGTTTTCAGTTTGAACTTCGAGTCTGTCTTTAGAATGTGTCAGAAGATGATAAAAGGAAGACTTAACAAAGGCGGAGTTATAGTAAATATAGCATCCATTGAAGCAATTACTCCCTTTAAAAACGATCTGTCAGTTTATAGTGCAAGTAAGGGTGGAGTGATAACTCTTACAAGAACCCTTGCCAAAGAATTTGGAAAGAAATTCAGAGTAAACGCCGTTGTTCCCGGTGGAATTATGACCCAGACCACAAAGGAGCTTGCAAAGAAACTCTACAAACTTGAGGGAGAGTTTATAAAGGCAGGAATAGAGTACATGTGGAGACTCCCCTTTACGAGACTTGGAGACCCAGATGAGGTGGCAAGGATTGTCCTTGTTCTTTCAAGTGACCTATCCACATATGTCAACGGCACCCTTGTTGTAGTTGACGGAGGCTTCCTCTCCGCATAAGTTTTAATGGAGTAGTTTCCCTTTTTTGATTTTAAATTCCTGGTTCAGGTAACTGAATTTTGAAAATTTTATTTTTTATTGTATAGTAATTATGATAAAAAACCTTCGGGGTCGGGTGGAATTCCCTACCGGTGGTAATGGGTCCTTTTGGGCCTTAGCCCACGAGCCTCCCTAAGGGGAGGCAGATTCAGGTGAGATTCCTGAGCCGACGGTGAAAGTCCGGATGGGAGAAGGTTCCCTCCCCGAAGACGAAGGAGGGATTTTATGAAGAAGAGTCTTCGTGATCTTATGTATGGGGCTTTGCTTTCAGCCCTTGCTTTTGTTTCCATGTATCTAATTCAGTTTCCAATCTTTCCAGCTGCACCGTTCCTTCAGTTTGATCCATCAGAGATCTTCTCTCTCTTTGCAGCTTTCTTTATTTCTCCATTGATGGGTGTTCTTGTTACCCTTGTGAAGGTGATTCTCTTTTATCTTGTAAAGCAGAGCGGAGGCATTATCGGCTCAATACTGAATTTTCTTGCAGTTGCAAGTTTTGTGTATGTAGCTGGTGTACTTTACGGAAAAAGAAAGAGTTTTCTCCTGGCACTTATTATGGGAACCCTTGTTAGAGTTCTCGTGATGATTCCATCAAACATTTTCTTCCTCCCCTTATACCTTGGAGTCCCTGTAAAGGATGTGGCTGTTTATCTCTACTCAATCAATATCCCATTTAATGTAATTGTGAGTGCCATAAACGGTTTCCTGTTTGTTATAATTGTTTATAGTTTAAGGAGGATTCCTGAACTCAAAAAGATACTGGGTAATGCTTAACGAAAAGGAGCTCCTCTCCTTAAAGAAACCTGCAAGATATATAGGAGAGGAGTGGAATGAGGTAAAGAAAGATTGGGATAATAAAATCAGGGTAGTACTTTCCTACCCTGATTTTTATGAGGTGGGAATGTCCAATCTCGGGCTCTCCATTCTCTATCACCTTATAAATGGGAGAAGAGATTCTCTATGTGAAAGGGTGTTCCTTCCTGATATAGATTTGGAAAAGCTTCTAATTAAGAAAGACATCCCTCTATTTTCCCTTGAATCCAAAAAACCCGTTAAAAATTTTCATATCTTTGGAGTTAGTATTCAAACAGAGTTAACATACACGAATTTTTTAAACCTTTTGTATCTCTCAAAGATTCCTATTTACTCAAGGGACAGGAAGGATTTCCCTGTGGTTATAGTTGGAGGACCATCAGCCTTAAATCCTATGCCTCTTTTACCTTTTGTTGATGCTTTTGTCATTGGCGAAGGCGAAGAGGTTGTAGGAGAAATAATTGACGAGTTTGTTTTGGACAGAGAAGAATTCCTAAAGAGGATTTCAAATATAAGAGGGGTTTTCGTCCCAAAATTTGGAATAAAAAAGATAGAGAAGAGGTATGTAAAGGATCTTGATAAAACATACTTCCCGATAAAACCCATAGTTCCATATGTAGAGCTTATTCATGAGAGAGCTACTGTTGAGATATTTAGGGGTTGTGATAGAGGTTGCAGGTTCTGCATATCTGGGATGGAAAAAAGACCAAGGAGAGAAAGGAGCGTTAAAGACATACTTTCTTTAATGCAAAAGATACTTAAAAATACTGGATTTGAAGAGGTTTCTCTTCTTTCTCTCTCCACATCTGACTATTCAAACATCCTTCCACTTGTTGAAGGCTTAAGAAAGATTACAGATGAGAAAAAGATATCCATCTCCCTTCCCTCTCTAAGGATTGATAACTTTTCCCTTAAGATACTTGATATTATAGATACGGGGAGGAAAACAACCCTTACCTTTGCACCTGAGGCAGGCACTGAGAGGTTAAGGGATGTTATAAATAAACCCATCAAAGATGATGACATTTTTTCTGTTGTAAGGGAAGCAGTTAAGAGAGGGTGGAGGAAGATAAAGTTTTACTTTATGATCGGTTTACCCACAGAGACCATGGAGGATATAGAGGGAATAGTAAATATCGTAAAAAGAATAAGAAGAGAAAATGGAAATATTTCCCTCCACCTTTCCATAAACCCATTTATCCCAAAACCGTTTACTCCTTTCCAGTGGGAAGGATTTATGCCTAAAGAGGATTATCTCTCTAAAAAGCGTTTCCTTAAAAGAAGTATAAAAGGTGCAAAAATTTCATTTAGGGGATGGGAGGAATCTTTTATCGAAGCTATTCTTTCAAGAGGTAATGAAAAATTGTCCAGTGTAATTTATAATGTGTGGAGCATGGGTGGAAAATATGAGACATGGAGTGAAAAGTTCAATTTTAATTTGTGGGAAAAGAGCTTTGAAGGAAAAAAGGAGCTTTACAGAAAAATTCTTGAAGGTTTTGATGAGGATGAGGCCCTTCCGTGGGATTTTATAGATATAGGTATAAACAAAGGTTTCCTTAGGGTTGAAAGAAAAAGGGCAAGGATGGGAAAGGTAACCTATCCATGTTTTGGTGATTTAAAAAAATGCACAGGATGTGGAATATGCTTCAGAGGATGGTAAAATAAGTGAGATGAGGATAAGAGTGGAGTATAGAAAGGAAGGAGCACTTATATATATCTCCCACCTTGATCTTGTAAGGGTCTGGGAGAGACTTTTAAGAAGGACAGATCTTCCCTTAAGATTTACAGAAGGTTTTAATCCACGAGTTAAAATGGATTTTTGTCCACCTCTTCCCATGGGGGTAGCAGGTGAGAACGAGGTAATGGATTTTTATCTTATAAAAGATGTTGAGCTTGATGAAATAAGTAGAAGAGTAAATGAAAATACTCCAGATGGAATGAAAATAAATAGGGTTAGAATTGCACCCGACAATTCCCCTTCACTCTTCTCCCTTACGACACATCTGGAGATAGAATTTTTTGGAAAAACTATCAAAGATTTAAATCTAAAGGATTTAACTATAACAAGAGAAAACAAGAAAGGGAAGAAGAGAGAGGTAGAGCTTGACAAACTCATTGTCCTTGAAAAGAATGAAAGAGAGGGTAAGAGAATTATTATAAAAAATGAAGGGGTTGGACTTTCGGATATAATAAAGTTCCTGAACGAGAAAAATTGTATTGATAAAGTCATTAGAAAAAATCTTCTAATAGATATAGGAGGAAAGTTTGTCCCACTCTTTGGAATATGATCTCACTGTTTTTGGAAGTTTCAGCTTTGATTTAATTGAAACAGCCTCTGGAGAAAAAGTTGAGTGCGCAGGGGGTAGTGGAAACTACTTTTCTCTCTCTGCCTATCTTGCTGGAGCAAGTGTTGTGCCGGTAGGGTATTTCTCCAATAGGATTGGAGAGAATATTCTTGAAAAAATAGAGAGAAAGCTTCCCCTTGTATACCTTAAGAGAGATGGGGATATATCATTTCACATAAGATATGACGAAAACTGGAATGACCATTACTTAAAAGATATTGATAGAGATATTGAAATTTTTGATTATAAGGCTATTCCTGAAACTCCCTTTGTTCATGTAGCGGTTATATCAAATGAGAGGCATCAACTTGAGATTTTAAAGTATTTCAAAGAAAAGGGTAGTTTCGTTTCGTCTGGCACCTATCTTTTGAGGATAAAGAGAGAGAAAAAGAATGTCCTTAATACTATAGAGGTATCTGATTTATTTTTCCTGAATAGACTTGAAGCACTGAGTCTTTCTGGTTCCCATAGTTTCGACGATGTGCTATCTTTCTTCTCAAAAATGAACAGGATGATAGTTATAACAAAAGGAAAGGACGGAGCGGTTTTTGTGAATGGAAAAAAGATTTATGAAGTTAACTGTGTTCAACCTGAAAGAGTTAGAGATGTTACAGGAGCTGGAGAATCCTTTGCCGGAGGCTTTATCGGTTCGTTTATAAGGTATAGAGACCCCTTACTTTCCTTAAAGTTTGGTTCAACCCTTTCATCATTCGTTATTGAGGATTTTGGTATAAACAGGCTTCTTGAGATAGAAAGGGAGGATGTAATGAAAAGATTGAAGGAGGTATACGGTGATTAGCGTGAATATTAGGCAGGTAGAGAGGGTAGGGAATCTGCTTAAAAAGATGAAGATAAAATTTAAAGTTTTACCAGGGATAGATAGGGCAAAAACCAAAAAAGAGGCAAGAGAAAGACTTACCCTGTTGTTTTATGTGGATGCTATATGTCACCAAACCCAGAATTTCTCAGGGGTTATTGATGGTGAATTCAAAAGGGGATGGGATTTCCTTCTCTCTTCATTCTTAAAAGAATTAAAGAAAGATAAAGAATTCTTAAGTCTAAAAAGAATGTTAAAGATTACTGGGGGAGACCTAAAGAGAATTTTCATGGGCTCTGGTGATAGATACTATGAAAGGGCGTATCTACTTAGAAATGCAGCAAGGATTTTAAAGAGAGATTTTTCCTCTGATGTAATGAAAATAAATGAGATTTCAGAAGGGTTTATAAAAAGAGAAGATGGACTCGGAATGATTGATTTATTTCACAGATTTAAAGCCTACTCTGATCCCTTATCAAAAAAGACATTTCTATTTTTAAACATTGCAAAGAAGGTTGGTTTCTGGGAGATAAAGGACGAGGAGAATCTATGGACTCCTGTTGATTATCATCTTGAGAGAGTCTCTTTAAGAATTGGTCTTGTTGATGTGGAAAACCCACTAAAGAAAAAGCTTCTTGAGGGAAAAAGGGTATTTCTCACAGAGGATTTAAGGTTGAGGAAGATGGTTGGAGATGCTGTAAAAAGGATTTCAGAAATTTCAGGTATTCCTATAGAGAAACTTGATCAGCTCTTCTGGTCTCTTGGAAGAAGTCTGTGTTTGAAAAGTGGAGCAGAGTGCGAAGGAACTGACGATGGAAACTGCACTTTTACTCTTATAACAGGTATTCCGTGTGATAAAAGGTGCATATTTAGTGAAGTGTGTTTGGCTTACAGGGATAAGGAAAGAAGAAGATTCAAAGAGTCAAATGTTTTTACTATATACTATTAAAGAATGAATCCATTAACTCTTTTTATAATTGCAGTTAGTTTATCAATGGATTCCATGGCTTCCTCCATAGGCATGACAGCATGTCTCAAGGAGAGACTTTTTAAGGATATTATAAA
The DNA here is from genome assembly GCA_964575745.1 of uncultured Caldisericota bacterium. Taxonomy (GTDB): domain Bacteria; phylum Caldisericota; class Caldisericia; order B22-G15; family B22-G15; genus B22-G15. The sequence continues at coordinate 18,014 of CAZNRO010000006.1, forward strand.
GATCTCCCTCTCCCTATCAATAACCCAATCTTTAATGGCTGTCCTGGGCTGGATTCTTGGAGATAATCTCTATGAGATTATAAAACCAATAGACCACTGGGTTGCCTTATCCCTCCTCCTCTTTGTTGGTTTGAGGATGATCTATGAGGGGATAAAGGATGGTGAGATAAAGATAAAACACTTCAGTAAGAGTCTTATCTTTTTAGTTCTTATCTCCATTGCTACAAGCATTGACGCCTTTGCTGTTGGATTCTCTCTCTCCATAGTAGGAATTTCCATTATATTTCCTGCTATTGTAATATTTCTTGTGACACTCTTTATAACTTTTACCTCAGGCTCAATATCTTCAAGTTTTCTTAAAAAGTTTGAAAAGGTTTCCATAATACTCGGGGGAAGCGTACTCATATTGATAGGTTTCACCATATTCATTGAGCACACAATAAAGAATATTTAACCTTCCTCTATGAATTTCTCTACTGCCTTTTCAAATAGTTCAGAGAGTTTCATGTCGTGTTGAACAGCATAGATTTTCGCTCTTTTTATAAGCTCTTTATTTACATAGAGAGTGAGGGCTTTCTTTGTGAGTTTTGCCGATTCTTTGAGTTTATCAAGGTAACTTTCTTTCATTCTCCAACCTCTCTTCAATTTCTTTAAAAAGATCAAGAAAAGCCTCAGAGGTTTTGTGTTTAGGATACAAATCAAAAACTGGTTTTCTGTTTGCAATGGCTTCCTTCACCCTTACAGATTCAGGTATCACGGTTTTAAAAAGCAAACTTCCATAATTTTCCTTTAATTCGTCTCTAATTTTTCTGTAGAAAATCACCCTTTCTTTTACGATGGAGCGAACTATTCCAAGAGGCTTAATTTCTTTCTTTGTGCTTTGTTTTATCTTTTCTATGGAATCTATTAAATCTGATAATCCACTTATTGAGAACTTTGATATATCCACTGGAATTATCACAAAATCGCTTGCAAGAAACGCGTTTGTGGTAAATAAACCAAGTGATGGTGGAGTATCAATGATGGCAAAATCATAATTTCCATCTTCTGATTCAAGGAAGTCTTTGAGCCTAAAGAAGTTGGTTAATTTAACATCAGCTTCATACTTGGATAGTGTTATATCTGAGCCTATAAGATACAAATTCTCTTTTATGTTTATAGGTTTAGGCTTTTCTCCCTCAAAGATTAATTTAATGTGGGATGTATCTAGAACTTCATCCTCTATAAGAGAAGTGGTGAAGTTTCCTTGTGGGTCTATATCCATTGACAGAACTTTATACTTTTTCCTGAGGAAATTAACTAAGTGAAAAGCAATGGTGGTTTTCCCAACTCCTCCCTTCTGGTTGGCAAGAGCTATCTTTATCATACTGACCTCCTTAATTAAATAATTAAGTAATTAAATTATAACATATTTATTTAAAAATGTTTTAAAATAATTAAGGAATCATTTAATTATTTAATTAAATGGAAATGGATTTTAATTTCTTGTACCCTGACTTAAATATGAAATGGATGATGAAAATTGGAACCAAAAGGGCAAGTAAAAACAGAGGATTTCTAAAGAGAAGTGAGACTCCAAGAAGGTTTATTCCAGAGATTAGCATGGACACGACCATGTAAACGATACTCCCTGCACTTGAAAGTATTTCTCCATAGGAAGTGGCTTCTGGTTTTATGTAAAGTGAACCAAATCCTACAGATAGAGCGTTCAGTTCAAAGGAGTTGAGAGATGCAACGAGTGTAAATGCCAGTGTTTTAGTCATACCTACCCCTCCAAGATAATTTACAAAAAAGTTAAGGAGTCCGCCAAGAGGAACCAAAAATATGGAGTAAAGGTAAACTTTTGAGAGCATAAAGTCTTTTAAATTTATTGGAAAGGACTTCAACAAGAGGAATCCTTTACCTTCCTTACTTATTTGAGTGTATGGAAAACGGAGGGAGAGGGAGGATAGTATGAAGGAGATGAGAAAAAAATTGAACTGAGAAAAAATGGGTTTGAAGTATGAAAGGAGGGAGAGTTTTGAGAAATTTGTTATATAAACAAGGACAAGGGAAAGGATGAGAATTACCTCTGACCACTCAGATGGAGTTCTTATGAGTAAAAGTATCTCCTTCTTTATTATTTCTCCTTCTATCGGTTTAAAAAACCTTGAGATGAAAATGCTCTTTACGCTTTTGCCTCTTCTTACCTCATTACCCCTGAAGAGGTTTCTCTTTAGTAGCTTTCCCGTAACTTTCAATGAGAGAAGGTAGAAGATAAGGGAGAAGAAAAGGAGCTTTACAGCTTCAATAGATATCTCTTTGGGTTTCCTTAATAGGGAATAGATGAGTAAGTCAGATATCCATGTGGATGGTAGAATTGCTATCTCTTTCATCTTTAGTTTCAAAAGATAGTTCAAAAGTATATCTTTGAAGTTTAGCCTGTAGAGGGATGTTGGTTTGAAGAAGACGAGAAGAAGGTAGAGAAGGGAGAAGAGGGTTATGAAGACTACTATGAGAAGGTTTCTTACCTTCTCCCTTGGAGTGATTCGTAGTATTACATGCGAGATCGTTGTTGAAATTGTGGATACAAGAAGAAAGAAGAGAAACAGGAAGAATGGAAATATGAAGATGTAGATTGGGTAGTCAAAGTAAGAGGCAAGAGATAGGATTATCGGCAGGAGGAATAGAATTGTTGTCTGGGATGAGGAGAGTGTAATCTCAAGTATGGTCTTTGAGTATATAGAGAAAGGTTTGATTGGATATGAGAACAAAAGCTCTACATCTTTTGATGAGTAAAAATACTCAATGGATAGGAAGAGGGAGGAGAAGAGTATAAGCACCATAAACATGAGAAAGGTCAGGTTTATAACCCTTGAAAGCAGGATTTCGCCAAAAACAGGAATGGATATAATCTTATCAAATAGATACCTTGAACCGTAAAAAATTCCTATGAAGAAGAGAATGTATATTATTGCAAGGATTATTCGTTCCTTTATCTTTAAAAGGAACTCATTCTTTTTTATCTTCGTGTAAAGGAATATTAGAGGATCCATTCCTTGTGACCTCAAAGTATATATCTTCTAACTTTCTCTTCATCCTATCCCTTATAAAGGAAACGCTCTCCTCCATCACAATTTTCCCTTTGTTTATTATCCCCACTCTATCTGCTACCTCTTCAACATTAGAGAGTAGGTGTGTTGAAAGTAAAAAACACTTTCCTTTTCTCACCTCTTCTCTTATGGCTTCCCTCAGCCTCTTTATGGTTAAAGGGTCCAACCCCACGGTAGGTTCGTCAAAGAGATATATCTTTGGAGAACGCATAAATATTGAGACGAGAATGAGTCTCTGTTTTAATCCATGTGAATAGTTCTTTATAAGAGTATCCATGTAATCTTCCATCTCAAAGTAAGAGACCCACCTCTCAATGTCGGCTTTGGCAAAAATCCTTTTTACAAATATTAAAAACTCCATTCCTGTAAGATAGGGATAGATGTATGGTTGTTCAGGAAGGAAACCAATCTTTCTCTTATAATCTATGTCATTCTCTCCTACTTCATCTCCATCCACGATAATTTTTCCAGAATCAGGGGGAATTATGCCTGTTATTATCTTTAGAGTTGTACTTTTACCGGCACCGTTTGGTCCCAAGAGTCCGTATACCTTCCCTTCCTCAATTTCAAAATTTACTCCCCTTAAAACTTCCTTTTTGCCAAAAGATTTTTTGAGGTTCTCTACTTTAAGAAGCACCATAAATAAATTATATCAAGGAATAAATCTGATAAAATTCTTGTATGGAAATAAGTGAACTGAAAAATATGGCTTTAGAAGAGATTGACAAGAGGAAGAAAGAGATACTCTCCCTCTGTAAGAGCATATATGATGAACCAGAGGAAGGGTTTAAGGAGTTTGAGACAAAGAAGAAGATAAAGAGTTTCTTTGAAAGAGAAAACATACCATTTGAAGAAGGTTTTTCCATAACAGGGATAAAAGGGATTTTAAAAGGAAGCGGAGATATAAACATAGGGGTCTTTTCAGAGATGGATGCCCTATTTAATTCTCTGCATCCAGACAGTAAGAATGGGCTTGTTCATGCGTGTGGACATTTTGCGCAGGTTGGCTATCTTATAGGTGTTGCCATTGGAATAAATAAAATTAGGAAGCATCTTTCTGGAAACATATTTCTCTTTGGAACTCCTGCTGAAGAGTTTATAGATCTCTCGTTCAGAGAGAAACTAAAAAATGAAGGGAAGATAAGATTTTTTGGTGGAAAACAGGAGATGATAAGGGGAGGGGTTATAGACGATGTTCATATTGGCATAATGGCACATGGCGATTCATCCTACAGCGGAAGATACTTTACCATAGGATATAGGACCAACGGATTTGTATCCAAGATGATAAGGTTCAAAGGAAAACCTTCTCATGCAGGAGCAGAGCCAGAAAAGGGAATAAATGCACTTCACATGATGACTCTTTCAATAGATGCAATAAACATGCTCAGGGAAAGATTTAAGGATAAAGACCACATAAGGGTTCACTACATAAACACAAAAGGTGGAGATAGTGTCAATGTTATTCCACACGATGTTCGTATGGAGATGTATGTAAGAGGTGCAAACATTGATGCAATTCTATCTGTGGATAAACTTGTGGATAGAGCAATTTTTGGTTCTTCTTATGCATTGGGTGGAGATGTGGTTATAAGAACCATTCCAGGTTATCTACCACTCATCCAGAACGAGCATCTCTCAGGTGTTTTTAAGAGAAATGCAGAAGAACTTGGATTTAAAGTTATTGAGAGAGATTTTAGTGGTGCATCCACAGATATGGGAGATATCTCCCACCTTATCCCTGTCATACATCCGTCCTTCTCCGGATTTTCAGGGAAATTTCACGGAGAGGATTTTAAAATGGTTGATGAGGAGATGGCATGCATTATTCCTGCTAAAGTTATAGCCGTGACATTAATTGATCTTCTCTCTCACGATGGAGGACTGGCAAGGGAAATAATAGAAAACCATAAGCCCCTACTTACAAAAGAAAAGTATCTCTCTCTTATGAAAGGATTTGAAAGAGAAACCTCTCTTGGAGAAGGAAACTTACTTTAGAATTGATGGGTAAAACAGTTTCTTTCCTTTCTTTCTCTTTGCCTCATCCCACTGGGTGAGTATCTTAACTGCAAGGTCAGCAACCTGTATAGCCTTTTCCTCTCCAACATAGGCAAATTCATTTGTTACTCTGTTGGCTATAACTACACACACAGCACCTGCCCTCAACTTGTATATTGAGGAAAGCACGAAAAGTGTAGATGCTTCCATTTCAAAATTTGTGACGTTTGCTGCCTTCATATCATGATATATATCTTTAGCAAAGGATGGAATGTATCCATTCATTCCCGGTCTTCCCTGACCTACATAGAATGAATCTGTGGAAGCTGTGATACCAAGATGGTATTTAAAACCAAGTTCCTCTGCTGCTTGAATTAAGGCGAGAGTCACTTCATATGAAGCAAAGGCAGGATACTCCCCTCTGACGTATTGATGAGTTGTTCCCTCAAGTCTTACTGCTGCCTGATCAATTATTATGTCTCCAAGTCCAATTCCCTCCTGAATTGCTCCTGTGGTGCCCACCCTTATAAATGTGTGTGCACCAATTCTTGCAGCTTCCTCTATTGCTATGGCAAGGGATGGACCACCAATTCCTGTGGATAGTGCTGATATGGGAACACCTTTGTATTTTCCAGTGGCAGATTTGTACTCTCTGTGAAAAGCCATTATTTTTCCTTCATCCCATGTTTTTAGAATTCTATCAACCCTTCCAGGGTCCCCTGGTGTTAGTACATATGGAGCCAAATCCCCTGGTTTTAAATCAATGTGATACTGTTTTCCCTCACCTGTCTCAGGTCTCTCTGCTGATTTAAATTTATCCTCCATTTATTACCTCCTTAAACAGCTTTTTCTTTATGTTTACAAAAGCTTTTATAGTAGATTTCCACATACCTTCATCTATATTATAGTTTGAATATCTGGAAATGACAAAGTTTTCTGTAATTAGTTCCATCTCTTTTGAGATGATAGGTTTCTCTTTAAGCACCTTCTCCTTGTATTCTAAAGGTGTTTCGTATAGGTTTTTTCCAACAATCACCCTTAACTTATGTATAAGCAATTTGTAGAGTTTAATTATTCTTTCTCTTGGATTTCCTGATAGATTCTCCTCCAACTCCCCTGACGGAGTTATTCTGAATTCACTGGATATAATACTTTCTCTTTTTGCCTTATCTCCAAATGCCTCTTTATACAGGTGAAGAATAAGGATTATTATCATTATAGAGACAAGAATAGATATTGTGATTATAGAAGCAATCACAAAGATATCAATGGATGTTGATTTAATCTCAGGCACCCCCACTCCTTTAAGAAATTTATTTACATACTTTGAAAACCCAAATGTAGTACCTGTTCCTCCGAAAGTTTTCCTTCTTGCAAGTTTTGATATGAAATCAACAAGCTTAGTAAATGGAATGTATGATAGGTACAAAAGTATAAAAAATCCAAAAGACCCTATAACGGAAGTAAGAAAGATAAGTAAAGCTTTCTTCCTTCCGACCATATTTTTAATGTTCTTGTATGTAAGAACGAGTATTAAGACAAGAAAAACGATGAGGCCAAAGAGAGTAATTACATATATGTAGTTAAGCGCAAAGGAGATAACTTTCCTTGCCATTTCTCCAATGGATACTCTATGAATTGATGGCTTTACCTCCCCTTCCCCCTCACTGGGTGGATTTTCATAGGTTGGATTTTCACCTATTTTGTTTTCAGGGGTAATTGTTAAGATAGATTTGGGGATTGGTATGCTTTTTACCCTTGGTAAAGCAAGAAATAGGGGAGAAATAGCAATTAAAAGAGCAAAGATAATAATTATACCTTTCTTATACTTCTCTCTTATTAAAAACCTGTTTTCCCACAGGGAAAGGTTTTTCTCCCTTGTATGCTTTACGAAGAGAGAAAATAGAATGGTGATGAAACCAAGAAGACCAATGTATATGTTGAACTTGCCCGCTGTCTCTGAAAGATACACTGCCACTGAGAGAAAAATTATTGAAAGTGTCATAGGGAAGTATGAATTAATAGAAATCAGAAGGATTATGAGTAGAATTGTGAAAAGGACAACGAGAGAAAAGTTGGTGAAAGAGTTCACAGGAATCAAATATAGAATTAATAAGAAACAGGGAATAAAAATCAGTGTCGAAAGTAAAGATAGTTTTTTTCTATCTACTACAAACAAAAGGAAGAGTGGAAGAATGGATACAATGTAGAGAAGCGGCTTGTTGAAAATGGTATAGGAAAAAACCATTAAAGCCACAGATAAAGGCACAACTCTTGGCAATTTAGATGTAAGTAAATCTTTCAATGGAATCATTTCCTCTAATTATCATTATGTTTATTCTTTCTCTTTTAATATTTTCCTGTATCCTTCTTATTCTGTCAATCTCTGGTGTTTCTCTTGGCTGGTATGGGTGAGGTTTCTCCCATGGGAATAGAAAACCAAAGTCAGGGATAAGGACTATGGAAACAAAAGTGGATGGATTCTTCATTTTCATTAAATCAAGAAGTTCGCTAACACCCATTGTTCTTTTTATTAGAATTATATTTTTTAACTTTCTTAGTGTGGACCAATTTTTTCTAAGACACTCTGTGAATTTTGTATTCTTTATATCCTCAAAAGAAGATATCTCTCTTAACAACCTTATAAGATGTTCCTTCCCGTTTGCTTCAGGAATTCTTTCCTTTCCAATAATCCATAGTCCGTATCTAAACTTTACAAACTCAAAATAGTTGAAAAGAGATGCCGTTATTGTGGATATGTGATTTAAGAATATCTCTTCGTTCCTTTTATCCCTCGTGGCAAAGGGTTCAATAAGCACAGTTATGGTTGTTATGGCAGTTGGTGGAAATTCCTTCACCATGAGTTCTCCAGTGTGCGCAGAGATCTTCCAGTGAATTTTCTTTAAATCCTCATTTCCAGAATACTCTCTAACCCCCACAGGAGATGTGTAATCTTCAAATATCTTCTCTTTTACCCTGATTCCAAAGGATGGTTCTTTAACAGGAATTCTTGGTCTTGAAATTTTTATAATTCTTGGAAATACATACACCTCTTCCTCATCTCCAATTAGTTTTTCCTCTCTTACAAGTCCAAGGGGATCGTATGTCCTTATCTTTACCCTACCAAGTATGTATTTCCCCCTTCTTTTGGCAACAAGCTCAGTCTCAAATTCATCTTTTTTGTTAAAAATAGGGGAGAAGGTGAGGTTTCTTTTTCCTTTTGATATAAAAAATACTGGAGTTTGAGGAAGGATTTCAACGACAGGAAGGAATGAGAAGGTTTGAACCTGAAACTTTAATGTGATTTTACTTCCCTCAATCACATTGGACGAACTTATCCTCATCTTTACTCCCACATTTTCAAGCCCTCTTTTAAGGAGAATCTTTAGAAACAATATGTATGCTATAAAGAATAAACTCACGGAGAATAAAAAGTGTGATTTTATAAAGATAGAGAGAATGAGTAGAAGAATTAGTAGTATTTCTTTTCTATATCTTCTCATCAATGGGAACTTTCACCCTTAGTAAGGCTTCCTCAATGACTTTTTCTTCTGTTATACCTTTAAGCTTTGCTTCAGGTTTGAGGATCACCCTGTGGTTAAATACAGGGATTATAAGGTCCTTTACATCATCAGGTATAATGAAGTCCCTTGAGGAAAGAAGTGCTTTAGCCTGGGAAACTCTCATGAGGAAGAGGAGACTCCTTGGAGATGGTCCAAGGTAGACATTCTCATTCTTTCTTATCTCGTTTCCCAGTTCAACAATGTAGTTTTTGATTCCGTCATCAACAAAAATATTGATGACTTCCTTTTTTAAGGATAGTATATCTTCTGGTTCAAGAACACCACCGATTATATTAATAGGGTGTTCCTTCTCAAGTCTGTCAAGCATCTCCTTTTCCATAAGGGGTTCAGGGTATCCTATTCTTATTCTCATAAGAAACCTGTCCAGTTGAGCTTCAGGAAGTGGGAAGGTCCCTTCGTACTCAATGGGATTCTCAGTTCCTATTACAAAAAATGGCTCTGGTAGAGTATGGGTTATTCCATCAACTGTCACCTGTCTCTCCTCCATAGCTTCAAGGAGAGCAGATTGGGTCTTTGGCGTTCCTCTGTTTATCTCATCGGCAAGAAGAATGTTTGTAAAAATTGGACCTTCCCTGAATTTAAATTTCTTTTCCTTCTCATCCCAGACAGACACACCGATTATGTCAGATGGCAGTAAGTCTGGTGTAAACTGGATTCTCTTGAAACTAAGATTTATGCTTTTAGAGAGTGCCCTTGCAAGCATGGTTTTACCAACTCCAGGCACATCCTCAATGAGGATATGGCCATCTGCAAGAAGTGCAAGGACAACTCTCTCTACTGCTTTTCTTTTCCCAACGATTACCCTTTCAATGTTTTCAATTAAAACTTCTATTTTCTTCACTTGTTCTCCTTCTGCTTCGGAGATATTGGAAGTGGTATGTATTGAACTGATGGCCTTCCTATGCCAGATTGCGGATAAAGACTCATCAAGGCATAAACCTCCTCTGGCATGTCTGTGCTCACCTTGAGCCCGAGCTCCTTAATCTTTTCGTAAGTTAAGGGGTAATCATGTGTCCATTTTCCACTTGAGAGATTTTCTGCTATCTCCTCTGCCTTCTCTTTAGTTAATACTCCCTCCTCAACCTTATCAGAGAGAAGCTCAATGGCAAACTCCTTTACCTGCTTTATTGCCTTCTCTGAAACATCAGCAAGGATTAAGGTTTCATCATCAACCTTGTTTATATCCTTCTTCTTCACCACATTCAGTATTGAAACGGCAGGGTATGTACCAATCTGTGGATCAATTGGTCCAAGAACTGCATTTTTATCCATCACGATTTCGTCAGCAGCAAGCGCAATGAGTGTTCCACCACTCATTGCATAGTGAGGAATAAACACTGTGACTTTCCCCTTTCTTCTTGCAAGGGACCTTGCAATTTGCTCTGCTGCAAGAACAAGTCCTCCAGGGGTGTGAAGAATCAAATCAATAGGAACATCATCAGGAGTTATCCTTATAGCTCTCAAGATTTCCTCTGAGTCTTCAATGTCTATCATTTTTCTGAAGGGAATTCCAAAGAATGAGAGAGATTCCTGTCTGTGAATTAAGGTTATGACCCTTGATTTTCTCTTGTTCTGAAACTTTGCAATAAGTTTTATTCTCTGTAGTTCAACTTCCCTCTTGTGAAATGCAGGGTAAAAGACAGATAGAAGAATTATTATCCAGAATATAAAAGAAAGATAATCCATCGTCATTTCAATCTCTTAAAAGCTTCCCTCATCTTTTCAAGCCCCTTCCTTATGTTATCTTTGCTTGTTGCATATGAGAACCTGAGATAACCCTCTCCGTATTCACCAAATGCTGTGCCGGGAAGAGCAGCTACTCCTGCTTCGTTTAAGAGGAAATCCGCCACCTCTTTGGATGTCTTTCCAAAACTCTTTATGTTTGGAAATACATAGAAAGCTCCTTTTGGAAGCTTGCAGGAAACACCAGGTATCTCATTCAAACCCTCAACAAATATATCTCTTCTTTCGTTAAACTCTTTTACCATAACAGAGACTTCATCCTGTGGCCCGGTCAATGCCTCAATCCCAGCCATCTGAACAAAAGAAGTTGGACAGGAGTAAACATTTATTGCATACTTGGACAGCATGTCAATAATTTCTGGTCTTGCCACAGCATATCCGAGTCTCCATCCTGTCATGGCGTAGGTCTTGGAGAATCCATCCACAAGAATTACCCTATTCCTTATCTTTTCAACAACCGTTATGGATACAAACTCTCCTTCATAAAGAATCCTTGAATATATCTCATCTGAGAGTATGTATATCTCCCTATCACCGATTATTTCAGCAATACCTTCAAAGTCCTCTCTTGTGAGGACTCCCCCTGTCGGATTCTGAGGAGAGTTAAGAACTATCACTCTCGTTTTATCTGTGATTCTTTTCTCAAGGTCATCAAGGGAGAATCTAAAGTCCTTTTCCTCAAGGAGCGGAAGAGGAACTGGTTTTCCTTCGGCAAGTAAAGTTGCAGCGTTGTAGATTGGATAGCCCGGATCAGGATAAATTACTTCTTCACCAGGGTTAACGAGGGATAGAATTGAGAATGTTATGGCTGGTTTTGCACCAACAGTTACTATCACCTGTTCTGGTTTTACATCAAAGCCTCTCGTCTTTGATACATAATCTGCAATTGCTTTTCTTGTCTCCATAAGTCCCGATGAGGGGGTGTAATGGGTGTAGCCATTTTTAAGTGCATCAATGGCTGCATTCTTTATATTTCTTGGTGTGTCAAAGTCGGGTTCTCCTATCTCAAAATGGAGAATCTCCCTCCCCTCTGCCTCAAGTTTCTTAGCCTTTGCAAGAACCTCAAAGGCTCCTTCTGTTCCCATTGTTTTGGTTCTTTCAGCAAATTTGACCTCCATTTTTACCTCCTTGACCATTGTCTCAAGGGAATTATACAACAAAAAAGTTTTTATGATAAGATTTTCTTGTATGAAACTATTTAAGTTTCTCTCCTTTATAAAAGAGAAAAAGGAACTGATAGCTGATTTTGAGGAATACCTCCTCCTTTCAGGTTTTGGTATCTCCTTTTCAGAAGAGATTATCAAGGTCTTTAAGAAAAAAGGAGAAAAGGGTGTAAGAGAATTTCTTATAAATTCAATAAAAGATGCAAGTAAAGAACTTTCAAGGGATGATTTTTCAATTTATCTATTCTCTGGAGTGAATGGAAGCGGTAAGACAACTTGTATAGCTAAAATTGGGAATATGTTTAAGAAGGAGGGAGAGAAAGTTCTCTTTATCTCAGGTGATACCTTCAGGGCAGGAGCCACAGAGCAACTCACTATCTGGGGAGAGAAACTAAACATAGATGTTTTCTCTGGTAAGAAAGGAGCAGATCCAGCAAGTGTAGTTTATGATGGTGTTGTTTATGGAAGAAATAGAAATTTTACAAAGATACTTGTGGATACAGCAGGGAGACTTCAGAACAAGAAAAATCTTATGAAGGAGCTTGAAAAAATAAGAAGAGTTATTGAGAAACTTTCTAAAGTTACAGAATCAATACTTGTTCTTGATTCCACAGACGGAGAGAATCTGTACTCTCAGGTGGAGAATTTTAAAGAGGTCTCAAAAGTATCATCTCTTTTTATTACAAAGCTTGATTCAACAATCAAACCCGGTGTAATAATCCCAATATATGTAAAGTACAAAATTCCAATAGCGTATCTATTTACAGGGGAAGGTGTTGATGATTTCTCTCCTTTTGACCCAGTTGAATTTGTAAACTCAATTCTAAATCCTTACTTTTCATCTTAGGCTTATAAGGAATATCGAGAGAATTGCAAGTACTATTGCAAATATTTTAACTTTGGAGAGATACTCCTTGAATATCAGAACCCCCCAAATATTTAAGATAAAAATGGTCATAGCACTAAATAGGGGAAAAGCCACAGAGGATTTTATTATTGAGAACGAGAGAATCATGAGAGAGTTTTGAAAGAGATTTGAGAGACCAACAAGGAAGCCTACTATTACCTCTCCCCATTTTATTTTAGCTCTACTTTTAACAAGTATGGATATGCCAATTAAAGAAGCTACGAAAAAAACCACGAGAAGGAATATGCTCCTGTACTCCACAATTCCATACTTTTGATAGAGTTTGTTTAAAAATTGGGATGTTCCACCTGTTATGTAAAAAAGGTAGAGGGAGGAATGTAGTTTCCTCTTTAGTTCCTTTATAGAGGAGAGGGAGAAAAGTACTATAGAGAATACTGCAAGGGCTATGCCAAACCACTGCCACATGTTTGGAATCTCAAGCCATAAGATCATGGAAAGAGCCATAGGGATAAGAACATTTAAAGACCTTACGGTTCCTGTGGTGGCAACTCCATTTTCCTTAACACTTTTCTGGTAGAATATAAAAGCCACAAAGAAAAAAATTCCTGCAATAATCCCAACAATTATAGCCCAGACGATGCTGGACCCGGGAGAGAGAATTTCACCGGTTTTTAATACGTCGCTAAACTCCTTTAGGAAAATTTCGGGATTTATTTCTTTTGTCGGAAAAATTCCCTTTGATATGACGATTATTAAACTTATAAAGAATCCTGCAATGTAATTAATTGTTGCTACAATGAAGCGATTAAACCCTTTTGACTCACTATATTTGAATAAAATAGCAATAGAGGCACTTAAACAAGAAGCAAGAATTAAGAATACCATGATGAAATTATACTACAATTTCATCATGATCTTTTCGAACTTCTTTAATGGGAGTGTATTTATTATGTCTTCCTTTGTAAGCCACCCCCTTCTTGCCACTCCGATTCCATATCTCACATCTCTTAAAGAAACCTTTGCATGGGCATCTGTTCCTATGGTAAACTTCAAACCGTACAGGCTTTTTGCATGCATTACATTCAAATCACTTAAATCAAGCCTCGATGGTGTTGCATTTATTTCAAGAAATACTCCTGTATTCTTTGCTTCTTTAAATATCTCTTCAATGTCCACCTTGTATCCTTCCCTTTCCCCAATTATCCTCCCTGTTGGATGTGCAATTATTTTTACTTTTTTTATCCCCATTGCCTTTTTAATTCTATTGGTCATTTTCTCCATACTCTGTTTAAATCCAGAGTGAATTCCTGCTATACAGAAGTCAAAAATATCAAGTTCTTCTTCTGGAAAATCCACGCTTCCATCTGACAGAATGTTTAACTCCACAGAGAAGAATATCCTGAATTTATCACCAAACTTCTCATTCAATCTATCTATCTCTTTCTTCTGTTTTTTAAACTCCTCAAGAGACATACCTGATGCCACACCGAGGGATTTTGCATGATCAGAGATTACAATGTATTCATAGCCCATCTTTATCGCTTCCTCTGCCATCTCCTCTATGGAGTCCACCCCATCTGAGTATTCTGTGTGTACATGGGTGTCTCCTTTTATATCCTTATAATCAACAAGTTTCGGTAGTTTCCCCTTCATTGCTTCCTCAATCTCCCCCCTATCCTCCCTCATTTCAGGGGGTATCAAGGGAAGATCAAGGAGATTGTAAACTTCCTCCTCTTTCTCTCCCCCAATTCTTTTATCTCCTTTAAAAACCCCGTACTCATTTATCTTGAGTCCCTTCTTTATTGCAAGTTCCCGTAGTTTAACATTGTGCTCCCTTGAACCTGTAAAGTATTGAATGGCTGCCCCAAAGGATTCTGGTTCCACTACCCTAACATCAACCTGTATATCTTCTTTTGTTATCACTGAGGTTTTTGTTTCTCCTCTCACCAGCACTTCTTTGACCACAGGGAGGTTTGAAAAAACCTCCATGACTTTCTCACTCTCTCTGCTTGTTACAAGTATGTCTATATCTCCTATGGTTTCTTTCATTCTCCTTATACTTCCGCAGATCTCAATTTTATCCACAGGTGCTTTCTTTTTTATTTCATCTTTTATAAACTCAGCCAAAGGAAGGGCAAGACCAATGGATACTCTCTTTTCCTCTTTCTTCTTCATACCCTGAAGGGCTTTAAGGATGTTTTCTTCCTTCTTTGGTCCAAAGCCGGGAAGATCCCTTATTTCCCCTTTCTCTGCTGCTTTTTTAAGGTCCTCAACGGTCTTTATTCCAAGATGCTTGTATAAAGAGAGCGCTGCCTTAGGTCCAATTCCAGGAATCTTTTCGAGTTCCAGAAGTGATGGGGGCACCTTCTTTTTAAATTCCTCAAGTTTTTCAATGGTTCCTGTTTCAAGAAACTGCTTTATCTTCTTTGCAATTCCTGATCCAACACCTTTTATTTCTGTAAGTTTCCCCTCCTTTGCAAGTTCCTCTATGGGTATTGGAAGATTCTCTATTCTCCTTGCCGCCTCAATGTAGGCGTTTATTTTAAATGGGTTTTCTCCTGCAAGTTCTGCAAGGGATGCAAGTTC
>CAZNRO010000007.1:0-29669 GCA_964575745.1 uncultured Caldisericota bacterium
TCTCCTCAACAATTATCTTTGCAGCATTCTCTCCAACATTCTTAATGGCTGAAAAACCGAACCTTATCGCATCTCCCTCAATTTTAAAGTATATATCGCTCTTATTTATGTCCGGGGGAAGAATTTTTATTCCCATACTTTCAGCTTCTTTTATATAAACCTCTTCTCTGTCCTCATTTCCAGAAACAGATGTAAGAAGTGCGGTGAAGAACTCTTTTGGATAATGTGCTTTAAGGTATGCAGTTTGATAAGATATTGTAGCGTAAGCAGTGCTGTGAGATTTATTAAAGCCATATTCGGCAAATTTTTCTATGGTGTTAAAGACCCTTTCAGCTATTTCCCTTTCAATTCCATTGTTTATGCATCTATTTATAAAATCATCTCTTAATTTAGCCATAATATCTTTCTTCTTTTTTCCCATGGCTTTTCTCAAAAGATCAGCTTCAGCAAGAGTGTAACCTGCAAGCTTTTGGGCAACCTGCATAACCTGCTCCTGATAAACTATAATTCCATAGGTGGGTTTCAAGATCTCGTCAAGCAAAGGATGAATAGATGTATAATCTATAACTCCGTGTTTTCTCTTTATAAATTCATCAACCTGACCTGACTTAATAGTTCCTGGTCTATAAAGAGAGAGAACTGCAATAATATCTTCCATAGTGTTTGGTTTAACTCCAGTAAGAACCCTTCTCATTCCGGGAGATTCAAGCTGAAAAACACCAATGGTTTTACCCTCCCTTAAAAGTGAGAAGGTCTTCTCGTCATCAAGGGGAATTTTTTCTATTTCAAAATTTTCTTCCCTTTCTCTATTTATAAGAGTTAAAGCATTCTCAATAACAGTAAGCGTTCTTAAACCAAGAAAGTCCATTTTAAGTAGCCCCATTTCTTCAAGAACATCTTTGTCGTATTGGGTTGTTACACTCTTATCCTTTGTAAACTGGAGTGGAACAAGATCTGATAGTGGTGTATCACCTATTACAATTCCTGCTGCATGAGTAGAGAAGTTTCTTATAAGTCCTTCAAGTTTCATAGAAAGTTCAAAAAGCTCTCTTTTGTTTTCGTCACTCTCCATCTCTTTTTTTAACAATGGTTCATTAGCTAAAGCATCGTTAAAATTCATTCCAAATGGTATAAGCTTTGCAATCCTGTCCATTTCCTTGGCAGAGTATCCAAGAACTCTACCAACATCTCTTATTACCCCCCTTGCCTCCATCCTTCCAAAGGTAGCAATTTGAGCAACTCTATCTTCCCCATATTTTTTTCTTACATATTCAATAACCTCGTCTCTTCTCTCATCAGAAAAGTCAATGTCTATGTCTGGAAGAGAAATCCTTTGAGGATTAAGGAATCTCTCAAATAGAAGATTGTACTGAAGTGGATTTATTTCTGTTATTCCAAGTAAGTATGAAACAAGACTTCCTGCTGCACTTCCTCTTCCAGGACCAACTCTTATACCTTTACGCTTTGCGAAGGAAACAAAATCTGAAACAATAAGAAAATAGTCTGAAAATCCCATCTCTTTTATAACAGAAAGTTCCCTCGTAAGCCTCTCCATTATCTCAGGAGTTTCCTTTCCAAACTTCTCTTCAATTCCATCCTCACATTTTCTTTTTAAAACAGAAAATGCATCTTCTCCCTCTGGAAGAGGAAACTTTGGTAGTCTTGATTTTCCAAGAGGTATTTCAACCTCACATTTCTCAGCAATTTCCATAGTAGTATGAATAGCGTCTGGTATATCTTTAAATAATTCCCACATTTCCTCAAAGGACTTCAGGTAAAATTCATCAGTTTGAAACTTAAGTCTATCAGGATTGCTTATAGTTGTCTGAGTTTGAATGCATAAAAGTATTCCATGTGCCTTTGCATCTTCTTTTTTAAGATAGTGAGCATCGTTTGATGCGAAGTATTTTGTATCTGTCTCTCTGGCGAGGCGGAGTAGTTCAGGAATAACCCTTTCCTCTTCAGGAAGGTGGTGATTCTGAAGCTCTATATAAAAATCATCTCCAAAAATTTCTTTAAATTCATAGACTCTTTTCTTTGCTCTCTCATATTGACCGGATAGGATAAGAGAAGGTATCTCACCTTTAAGACACGAAGTTCCAACAATAAGTCCTTCACTGTGTTCTCTTAAGATCTCCATATCTATTCTTGGTTTATAGTAAAAACCCTCAAGGTGTCCAATAGATACAAGTCTTGTAAGATTTTGATAACCTTTAAAATTCTTTGCAAGGAGAAGTATGTGGTAGTTTACAGCATCTTCCTTTCCCTTTTTATCAAATCTGGATGTGGGGGAAAAGTACATTTCAACACCTATTATAGGTTTTATCCCCTCCTTCTTTGCCCTTTTATAGAATGGTATTACACCATACATTCCTCCGTGATCTGTGAGTGCCACTGCTGGCATCTTAAACTCTTTAACCCTTTTTATAAGATCACCTATTCTTAAAAATCCATCAAGAATTGAGTACTCACTATGAACATGAAGATGAATAAAGCTCATCTCTTAAGCTCCTCTAAAAGCACCTCTCTTAAGATCTTTGGATCTGCTCTTCCTTTTGTCTTTCTCATAACCTGACCAATAAGAAATGTTAGAGCATTCTCTTTTCCTTTTTTATAGTCATTAACAACTTTCTCATCCTCTTTTAGAACCTCTAAAACAAATTTTCTTATCTCATCCTTCGATGTTATAGGAAGAATATTTTCCTTCTCAATTATCTCTTTAAAACTTTTGCCTTCAAATAGTTTCTTTATAATTTTTTTAAGTATCTTGGAAGAAATTTTTCCATCTGAAAACATCTTTACAGAACTTGCAAAATCTTTGGGGGTAAATGGTAGTTCTTTAAGACCTTTCTCATTCATAATTCCTAAAACCTCCGTAAGAAGCCAGTTACTTATTGCCTTTGGATTGTTAAACGCCTTGAGTGATTCAAAATAAAAGTCTTTTAAGTAAACATTTCCTACAAGAGTTTCAACCTCCTTTTCTGAAAGAGAAAATTCCTTCAATCTATTTCTTACATCCTGGGGCAACTCACCTATTTCTTCTTTTGCCCTTTCAATAACTTCATCTGTAAGTACAAGGGGAGGAAGATCTGGATCAGGGAAATACCTGTAATCCTCTGCTTCCTCTTTTCCCCTCATGGAGTATGTCTTTCCATCAGACTCATTAAAGTGTCTTGTCTCCTGAACAACCTCTCCACCCTCTTTAATAATCTTTATCTGTCTCTCTATCTCATATTCCAAAGCCCTCTTAACACTTCTAAATGAATTCATATTCTTGACTTCACATCTCGGATGACCTTCAATGGAAACATTAGCATCACACCTTAAAGCTCCCTCCTCCATATTTCCGGTGGATACACCAAGATATATAAGTATTAGCCTTAGCTCCATTAAGTACTCCACTGCCTCATCTGGACTTTCTATATCAGGGTAACTTACAATCTCCACAAGAGGAACACCTGCTCTATTGTAATCCACATAGGAATAATTTGCCTCTACTATATCCTCGGGATGAAGCAGTTTCCCTGCATCTTCCTCAATGTGTGCTCTTATAATTCTGATCCTTTTTCCACTTTTTGGTAGAACAAGGTATCCTTCCTTTGCAAGAGGAATATCATATTGAGAGATCTGATAACCCTTTGGAAGATCTGGGTAGAAATAGTTTTTCCTATGAAATAGAGATGTCTTTGAAATTTTACAGTTTAAGGCATGGCCAATCTTTAGAGCATACTCAACTACCTTTTCATTAAGAGAAGGAAGTGCTCCTGGAAGACCAAGACAAACAGGACATATATTTGTATTTGGGGGAGAAGAAAAATCAATCTTACATCTACAAAACATCTTCGTCTCTGTATTTAACTGAGTATGCACCTCAAGACCTATTATTGGTCTCATATCTCACCTCACATCCTTTCAGGAGTAGAGACTCCCATAAGTCTTAAAATTAACCTGAGTAAAATCTCCACACTCTTTACAACAATAAGTCTTCTATTCCTAACCTTCTCATTTTCTGTTAAAACAGGGAAGTCATGATAGAAGGAATGGAAGAGCTTAGAAAGTTCAAGAGCAAAGAATGGAAGAAGATGGGGGGAGTAGTTTTTCGCACTTGAAAAGAGGATTTCCTCAAAGATAGCTATCTTGTTCATTATTTCTCTTTCTATGTTAGAAAAGTTGAAATTCACATCATTAATTTCTGGA
The DNA here is from genome assembly GCA_964575745.1 of uncultured Caldisericota bacterium. Lineage (GTDB taxonomy): Bacteria > Caldisericota > Caldisericia > B22-G15 > B22-G15 > B22-G15. The sequence continues at coordinate 4,198 of CAZNRO010000007.1, forward strand.
AACGGGATTTTTCTTTCAATTCTTTTTCTCTCTATGGCTCTTGTTCTTGTATAGGCATACTGGATGTAATAAACAGGATTCTCTAAGCTCTTTTTTCTTGCAATTTCAAGATCAAATTTAAGTTGTGCGGAGGGAGATCTGGCAAGAAACATAAATCTTACTGTATCCTTACCAATATCTTCCACAAGTTCTCTTAAGGTAACAAACTCTCCCTTTGTCTTACTCATCTTCACTTCTTTCCCACCCTCTACAAGATGAACAATATGGTAGAGAATTACATAAAGAAAATCCTCAGGTATACCAAAAGGTCTTAAAGCCCACTTCAATGGATCAACATGTCCTATGTGATCCCATCCCCACACATCTATAACCTTACTAAAACCCCTTTTCCATTTGTTAACGTGGTATGCTATATCTGTGAGGGTATAGGTGTAATCACCAGATGATTTTACAAGAACTCTATCCTTTTCATCTCCAAACTCTGTTGATTTAAACCATAAAGCACCTTCTTTTTCATAAATCAACCCCTTGTCTTTAAGGATAGTAAGAACTTCTTCAACTTCTCCTCTTTCCCTCATTTCTCTTTCAGAAAACCAATTATCAAACTCAACTCCAAACAAGGAGAGGTCTTCTCTTATGGATCCAATTATAATCTCAAGTGCTCTCTCACCAACTTCTTTTTTATCAAATGTTTTCCCATTAAACTCTTTGATGATTCTTTCTGCAATTTCATAAACATACCTTCCCTTGTATCCATCTTCAGGAAAGTCGTAATCTTCTCCTTTGATCTCCATAAGCCTTGCCCACACCGATTCTTTAAGAAGTTCAATTTTCCTACCAGCATCGTTTAGATAGTACTCTTTTTGAACATCATAGCCAACATAGGAGAGTATATTTGCCAGTGTATCACCAATAACAGCATTTCTCCCATTTCCAAGAGTAAGTGGACCTGTGGGGTTTGCAGATACAAATTCAACCTGAATTTTTTTCTTATCCGACAAGGAATTTCTTAAATAATCTTCCTTCTTTAAAAACAGATCAAAAACAAAGTCTTTATAGAACTTTGATGAAAAGTGCATGTTGAGAAATCCGGGTGGAATAAGGTCAACTTTATCAAAATACCTATTTTCCCTAAAGATCTTTAAAATCTTCTCCTTTACGCTATCATCAAACTTTATAAGAAAATTAGAGGAGATATCTCCATACTTTTTGTTTTTGGGAATGTAAAGAGAAAGGGGAGGTTTCTCCCCTAATACCTTCTCCACTTCCATTAAGAGAATATCTTTTAATACCACTACCTTATCACTCCAATTAATCTATTGATTACTTTTCTAACACCTGAAATTTTACCAACTTTTTCCTCTATTGCATAGAGGGAGGAAGGATTTGTTACCTCACCTTCAAGAAAGACCACTCCTCCCACTGAGAAAAATGAAATATTATCTTTAGCAAACATTCTATCTTTAAGGATTTCTGAAATTTTATTCTCTATCTCCACATCTTTGCTTCTATCACCTCTTGATACAATCCCATTTACAACACCAAGAACTCCCGGAACCTCTGATGCTCTATCAACCGCAGCTTTTTTCTCCTCTTCACTCTCAACATTTCCTTTTATATAAGCAATTTTATTGAGGACTTTTACCCTCAAATGAAAGATTTTAAGTTCCCTTAAGGCATCAAAAAGTAAGCTCTCAAGAGCAAAGTCATTAACTGGAAAGGGAGGCTCAATCTTAATCTGATTTTCTATCCTCTTTACAGGGAGGGATTTAAAATAAGTCTCTATGGTTTTTTTCTCTTTTAGGCTTGAAACAGAACCAAATATTTTTAAAATGCCATTTCTTACACTCACATTCACAGATAGGTTTCTCTCCTTTATTATTCTATTTGCCGCATCTTCAATATCTTCATCAGAAATACTCCTTCTCACTGGAACTGAAAGTGAATTTACAATCTTTTTCACTCCCTTTATAGATCTTACGAGTTTTTCTGCTCTTTTTATAAGGGTCTTATCTCTCACCTCTCCATCTAAAAAGACTTTTCCTGAAACAACTGATATATCAATTTTTTCGTTTTTTAATTCTTCATCCCTTTTAAATAGATTCTCCACCCTCTTTAATATTCTTCTGTCCTCCGCCATCTTTCCCTTTGTAGGAAGAAAGCGTTCCTCTTTCATTATTTTTCTCCTCCTTATCTTTTCTACTTTTATTATATAAAACTTACATCCTTTGAACAAGTTTAGAAATTACCTTATTTCAAATGTGTTAGACTTAAAGTATGAAATTTAGATCTTTTGTGTGGGTAGCCTTTATCTTAGGTGGAATAACTGCATCTAAGTTAATGGATAAATTCATCTTCAATACGAAATTTCATTTCAATGCACTCATGTTTTTAATAGGAATCATTTTACTGCTTTTATCTTTCTATATAAGTAGTAAAACTGGGAAACTGTTAAAAAAGTTTGGTAAAGAAGGGGATGTACCCCGTTTTCAAACAAATAAACTCGTAAGAGAGGGGATATACTCATGTATGAGGCATCCAATGCATTTAGGACTTATGTTCATACCTTTCGGTATAGCCTTTCTTATGAACTCTATTTCCTACATACTTTTCATTGCTCCTATTACAGTCATACTCATATTTGTGCTTATAAAGACCATTGAAGAACCTGAGGCGATTAAAAAATTTGGAGATGAGTATATAAAATACATGAAAGAGGTACCCATGTTTAATTTATCTTTAAGTTGCCTTAAAAAATTATTTCAATAAATTAACCTCTTTAATAACGTTTAAAACTTTATCGTTTAACTCTCTTCTTCCAATAGACAATCTAAACCAGCCTTTATTAAGATCAAGAATAGAAATCTTCTCTTCACTTAATTTATCCCTTAGCTTCTTATAATCTTTTACAAACAAAAGAAGAAAGTTAGTTCTGGATGGAAAAACTTTTAACCAAGGAATTTTCTTTAATTCATTAAATACCCTTTCTCTCTCAGCCTCTATCCATTGAATTCTCTCAAAGAATATATCCTTATGTTTAAGAACGATGCTACCCATAACCATGGAGAGATAAGGAAAATTGTATGGGTTTTTGAAACCATTGAAATGGGATACAAAATCTTCATTAGATATTAAGTATCCAATTCTCTCTCCAGCAAGGGAAAAGGACTTTGAGAAGGTTCTAAGAATTATAAGATTATTAAACTTATTAATTAATGGCGCAAGGGTGGTTTTACTAAACTCGAAATACGCCTCATCTATAACAACAGATCCTCTAATTTCTTTAAGAATTCTAACAATTTTGTCCCTTGCAAAGAGATTTCCAGTAGGATTATTTGGGTTTGGTATAAAAAAGAGTACTCTTCTATCTTTTACGAGCTTCAATGTCCTTTCCATATCTATAGAGAAATCATTTGAAAGAGGTATCTCAATAAAATTAGCTCCAAGCATTAATGAGAATTCCTTATAGCATTTGTAAGATGGAAGGAAAGACACAATATCAAAGTCTTCTCTACCAAATAAGCTTATAAGAAAATAGATTCCTTCATCTGCCCCGTTAACAAGAGAAATGTTTTTACCATCAAACCCTGTATATTCAGTAAGCGCGGATATGAAAGCGTTATCTATGGGGGAGTGATAAAGCCTTATATCATCTCCATCTATCCTCTCTTTAAATTCAGAAAGAACAACCTCTGGAAGAGGAAAAGGATTCTCATTAAGATTCAATCTATCCTTTCTAAATTCAGGAAATCTGTAAGCTTCAAGTTTCTTTATTCTCTCTGGAATCATACCAAAATTAATTATAACAGATGGTATAATTCAATAAATGGGATATCTTACGCTTTACAGAAAGTATAGACCAAAACAGTTTGAGGAAATAAAAGGGCAGGAACACATAATAAAAACCCTTGTAAATTCCCTTAAAGAAAAGAGGGTATCTCATGCCTATCTATTTTCAGGTCCCAGAGGTACCGGAAAAACTACAACTGCAAGAATATTTGCTAAGGGACTTAACTGTGAAAAAGGGATTACTCCTTATCCATGCGATAAATGCAAGAACTGCATAAGTATAATGAATGGAACTCATATGGATGTTATCGAAATAGATGCAGCATCAAATAGAGGTATAGATGAAATAAGAAATCTAAAAGAAAGAGTCAATCTTTCACCATCCATGGGTAGATATAGAGTATTTATAATAGATGAAGTTCATATGCTGACACAAGAGGCTTTTAACGCTCTTTTAAAAACATTGGAGGAACCACCTCCACATGCTGTCTTTGTTCTCGCAACTACAGACCCCCAGAAGGTGCCAAATACAATCCTCTCAAGATGTATAAGGTTTAACTTTAAGAGGATAGGTATAAAAGACCTGATGGAAACAGCAAGAGAGATATTCTTAAAAGAGGGGGTTGAAGCAGAGGAGGATGTTATAAGAAAGGTTGCAGAAGCATCATATGGCTCCCTAAGAGATTTACTTTCCATCCTTGAACAGTTGATTCTTTACTCAGGAGATAAAATTAACCTGAAAGACTTAAAGGAACTATTAGGAGAAACTGAGGAAACATGGCTTAAAAAATTTTATACATCCATGAGAAATGGCGATGACGCAACCGTCCTATCCTTGATAGGAAACGTTATAGATTCGGGAAAAGAGGTAAAACAGATCCTTTTAGATTTGATAAACTATGGGAGAAAACTCCTTATGGCTAAAGTATTTGGTGAAGATGTAGAGGAAGCAAAGTACTTTAGAAGGACTGAGCTTGTAAGTATAATTGAAAGTTTTATGGAGATACTTCCTGAGTTAAGATACTCTGATTATCCGAGACTTCTCCTTGAAATAAAGAGTGAGAAACTTATTTTAAAATTGTTTGCCAGGGAAAGAACCTTTGAGACAAAACCAGTTATAGAAAAGGAAAAAATAGAAAAAACAGAGAGAGAGGAAACATCTTTTGTGTGGGAAGAATTTTTGAACATGATAAAAAAGAAAGATGAACCCCTCTACATGCTTATAAGACCGGCTAAATTTAAAGGGATAGAGGGAAGTGCAATAAAAGTTGAGTTTCCATACAACTATAAATTTCATAGAGATAAAACAGAGGAAAAGATAGATACTTTAAAGAGCATACTTAAAGAACTTGGATTAAGAGACTTTGAACTTATATTTACCCTTGAGGATGAGGAAACTTTCAAAAAAAAGGAAGAGGAATTATTGAATCTTCCAGAGGTAAAAAGGGTTCTAAAGTACTTTAAGGGAAAGATTAAAAAGATTGAAGATTCTTTTGAAGAAGATTAGCATAGAACTTGCAGTATCCTTTGCTAAGGGGACATGATGTACATAAAGGATCTTTCTTTTTACAGTATGTCTTTGCAAGCTCTACTATAAGAGCATGAAAAACCCTATACATTTGAACACTCCTTCCAAGATTTTTCTCAAGAAATTCCTTTATCTCGTCATAATCTTCGTTCCCTTTTATTAAGCCAATTCTTGCAAGTGTTCTTCTTGTATACTCATCAACTACCATACTTGGTTTATTAAGTCCATAGAGGAGAATAGAATCAGCACTCTCCTTACCAATTCCTTTAATAGCTAATAGCTTTTCTCTTAGAACGTGAGTTTCCTCCAGAGCCATTTTATCCATGTCACCATCATACTCTGACATCAAAAATTGCACAAAATTCTTCAATCTTTTAGCTTTAACCTTAAAGAAGCCAGATGGTTTGATGAGCTCAGATAGAGTATCTTCATCAAGGAAAGCGATTTTCTGGGGATTTAAAAAACCTTTCTCCTTTAAATTCAGAATGGATATTTCCACATTTCTCCAGTTAGTTCCCTGAGTCAATATGACACCAACACACACTTCAAAGGGATCCACATCTATCCACCAATCCAGATGTCCAAAATGTCTGTAGAGAACGGAAAATACAGATTCAAGTATCTTTTTTCTATTCATGGAATACCTCCAGGGATCGTCATAATTCTTGGTGTTATGGTAATTTCTATTATTGCTGCTATGAGAAGGAGGGGAATAACTACTATGTAAGAACGAAGATAAGGAAGAAACTCAGAAACACCTTTCTTTGTGGGAGAAAGGCGGTGTGCAAAGGAAAGAGATAGAATAAGAGCTAATATTTCAAAGATGCCATGAGGGAGAATTCCTGTTACAAAAATCCAGAATCCACTAACATTCGGGAAAAAGGAGAAAAGTGCAACGACAACTCCTACTATGATACCATTAACATATATTACAATCTCAGAGAAGACACCAAAGGTTATAAAACTTAAAATTCCAGCAATTGCTACGACCCTAAGATTGTTAAGGAAAATAAAAATAATTTTCTCCACAAGAGATTTCTTCATGAATTTTAGAATCGGCTCAAGATACTCTCTAAGTTTTGGAATAAGCTTAATAAGTATGTCTGAGGAGACAAACCCCTGATTCACAAGGAATTCTTTTATAAACAATGCAATAAAAAAACCGAGAAATAACGAGATTAAAAACCTTATAAGAAATTTTAATATCTCCTCTCTTCTATCTTTTATGTCCTTTAATACTTTTTCCAGCATTCTCCTCCATAAGTCTAATATACAACCTGTAAAAAGGATTCTCTTCTATCTCCTCTTCTTTCTCTTTTACATGTTCACATTCTCCATAATTAAGGTTCTTTCCACAAACAGGACATAAGCCTTTACAGTCAGGTTTACACAGAGGGTAAGGGGGAATAGATACAAGTATGTTCTGTCTTATCATCTCTTTTACATTTATCTCGTCTCCATGATAATAAAAGGTTGATAATTCCTCCTCGGTTAATTTGATTTTCTCATCAAAATGATGGGGTTTCCTCGTATACATCTCATCTATAGTTCCAGTTAGTTCATAATCAAAGAATTCGAGACAGCGTCTGCATCTTAATTTCAACTTTACTCTGTATGTGCCTGTTATTTTAAAACCAACACCTCTATTCTCTATCACAAGATCAGCTTCTACTGGGGAGAGAACTTCTATGCCACCTATCTCTTTAAACTTAAATTCTAAAGAAACCTTCTTTTTTAAACCGGTTTCTCTTTTTAAGTCTCTAATACTGATCAATATCTTCTCCTGTGGATTCTTCTGAAAGAGCCTCTACTCCTTCATCTATAACCTTTCTTGCCTTAAGAAGGAATGTATCTGTCTTTAATAAAAGCTCTCTAACAAAATTCTTGGCATCTTCTTTCATCTTTTCTGCTTCTTCTCTGGCTTCCTTCAATAACTTATCCGCTTCCTCTCTCGCCTCAAGGTATATCTCTGATTTTAATATGAGTTTCTTCTTGTCATCCTCTGCACTCTCTACAATCCTTCTTGCTCTCTCCTTCGCATTACTGATAATTTCCTCTTTCTCCTTTAAAATACTCCTTGCCTTTTCAAACTCAACAGGAAAAGCTTTCTCAATCTCCTCGATGATGGATATTATCCTTTTCTCATCTACCATAATCATATTGGAAAAAGGAACTGGTTTTCCTTTTTCCACAACACTCTTAAGATTTTTAAGTAGAGCTATTACATTCATTCTTTATCTCCTCTATCATTTTTTTAACCTCAGGGGTTACAAACTTCTCAATGTTTCCATTGTTGGCAATTATATCCCTCACAAGACTTGAGGATATAAGTGTATATCTTACATCGCTCATTATGCATACTGTTTCCATCTCTGGATACAAAAGCCTATTTGCAGAAGACATCTGAAACTCGTAATCAAAATCTGATGTAACTCTCAAGCCTCTTAAGACAATCCTTAAGCCCTTTCTCTTTAAGTAATCAACAAGAAGTCCTGTTAGAGTATCCACTTGTACACCGGGAATATCTTTCGTCATCTCTGCAACCATTCTCTTTCTCTCCTCCATAGTGAATAAATACTTTTTGCTCTCACTTTCTGCAATAAGGACAACTATTTTATCAAAAATCTTAAGACCTCTTTTTATAACATCAAGATGACCAAGAGTTGGGGGATCAAAACTTCCAGGATAAACTGCAATCTTTTCCATTTAACCTCTCCTCAAAAAATCAATAAAAGTTTCACCAATCCTCAATGTTTTATATCTTGAAAAACAGTATTCAATTTCTTCTCTTTTAGAGCGCTCATAAATAATAATAGTTTCATCTTTAATAATATTACTATTTGAAAGAATTTCAAGTGTTTTCTTTCCAAGATTCTTTCCATAGGGAGGATCAAGAAAAATAAAATCTGGTTTTGGTTCTACGCTAAGTTTTAGAAATTTGAATACATCCATTTTAAATATCTTAAATTTCTCTTTATCAACTTTTACAATGGAGAGATTCTTCCTTATAACATTTATCGCATCGAATCTTTTTTCAACAAAAATGACAAATTTAGCCCCCATAGAGATAGCCTCAATCCCTACTGCGCCGCTTCCGGCAAAAAGATCCCAGAAAATTTTATCTTCAATAGTACCCCTTAATGAGTTAAAAAGTGACTCTCTGACTCTGTCAAGGCTCATCCTTGTTCTTTTATCTTTCACTTCAAACAATCTGATACCTGAAAACTCTCCAGATGTTATTCTCATGAGATATCAAGATATTTAAGTGGTTTAAATCTAAAAATAAGTTCCTTTAGTAGGAGAGGGTAGTCGGAAATTTTCTCCTTTCTCAAAAATTCCTCTGCATCTTTCTTTGCTTTCTCGAGTATTCTTTTATCTCTCTCTTTTAATAGATTTGCAACTTTAAACTCAGATATTCCATGTTGTCTTTCTCCTCCAAGCTCACCTGTTCCTCTAAATTTTAAGTCCCATTCTGACACCTTAAGCCCTGAATTTGTCCTTTCAAGTATTCTTAATCTCTTTAGAGTATCCTCATCATATTTGGATGTGATAAGAAGGCAATACGATTCCTTCTCTCCTCTGCCAACTCTCCCTCTCAACTGGTGGAGCTGAAGAAGTCCAAATCTGTTTGCATCTTCAATAAGTATAACTGTGGCTTCAGGGACATCTATTCCCACCTCTATTATACTTGTGGAGACGAGTATCTGGGTATCACCAGTTCTAAAATCTTTTATTATTCTCTCCTTTTCCTCACTCTTCATCTTCCCATGAAGAAGAGAGATCTTAAATCCTTTAAAAATCTTTTTAAACTCCTCGTACTTTTTCTTTGCAGAGGCAACATCCATTTTTTCACTTTCCTCTATGAATGGACAAACAATGTATATCTTTTCACCCTCAATAAGCCTCCTCCTTACAAATTCGTAAGCTTTTTCTCTCATATTCCCGGGAAAGACATAGGTTTTTACAGGCTTTCTACCTGGAGGAAGTTCACCTATAAAAGAAATATCCAGATCACCATAAAGGGAAAGGGCAAGTGTCCTTGGGATAGGTGTGGCTGAAAGGACAAGGGTGTGTGGAAATTCTCCTTTTTTGACAAGTTCTGCCCTCTGAAGAACTCCAAATCTATGCTGTTCATCCACAGAAACAAAGGCTAAATTTTTAAATACCACATCCTCCTCTAAAAGAGCATGCGTTCCAACAACTATCTGAATGTCTCCTTTGGAAATCTCTTCCTTTATCTTTGTCTTATTCTTTGTACTTCTTGTAAGTACCTCAACTCTGATATTAAATGGGGAAAGGAATTTCTTTATAACTTCTCCAGTCTGATTTGCAAGTATCTCTGTGGGAGACATGGTGACCCCCTGATACCCATTCATTGCTGTAAGATACAGAAAATATGCAACAACAACAGTCTTTCCACTTCCAACTTCACCATGTAGAAGCCTGTTCATCACCTTACCACTTTTAAGATCTTCCTCTATTTCTCTTATAACTTTCAGTTGACCTTTTGTAAGAGAGAAGGGCAAAGAGGAGAGAAATTTTTCTCTTAAATCCTTAACTTTACTATAAACCCTCCCCTTCTTTTCTTTTATTTTTCTTTTTCTTAGGAGAAGGAAGAGTTGAAATAAAAATAGTTCCTCGTAGATGAGTCTGTATTTAGAAAGTTTAAGAAGTGCTCCATTTTTCGGGAAATGGATATTTAAAAGAGATGTTCTCAGACCGGGAAGTTTTCTCTTTTTTAAAATAGATTTTGGTAAAAACTCCAAAATGAAAGGCTTTATAACTTTTAAAGCTTCTTCTACATATCTTGATATCATCTTTGATGAAAGTCCCCTTGTCTGAGAATAAATAGGGATTATTTTTTCACCACTACTATTCTTGACACCTCTTAGTTCCTCAAATTCAGGATTCTCTATCTGCCACTCACCGAAATTATACTTTACTTTACCCATAAGGAGGTACCTTTTCCCTCTCTTAAAAAACTTTGCTAAATAGGGTTGATTAAACCACACACCATTTATTGAACCAGTTCCATCAAAGAATCTCACCTTTAATATATCTATACCCTTTCTCCTTGAAATATTATGGGATACAGAAACAACTTCACCCTGTATTTGCACCGACTCACCATTTCTAACTCTCCCAATTGAAGTAAGTTTCCCAAAATCCATATATCTACGAGGAAAAAAATAAATGAGATCGTAAAGTGTGTATAAACCCAATTTTTCTAAGGTATTTCTCCTCTTATCTCCAACACCGGGAAGTTTCTCAAGACCCACATTCCTCAATTTGTAAATTTCATCAAGGATTATATTGATGATTTCCTTTATCGCTCTTTCTCTTTTTTCCCTATCAAAATCCTCATATCTAATCATCAACTCTTCAATTCTTTTGATATTCAATCCTAAATTCTCAAGAAACGCAAGTTCCTTTAAGATAAAATTGGAAAAACCCCCTATCACAGATTTATTGTCAAAACCCCTCTTTTTCTCAAGAAGTATTGAATCTATTATCCTCTCTATCTCCATTTCACCCTCATATATACATTTCCTGGAAAGCTCTTTACAACTCCCTTCTCCTCAAGGGAAATAAGTATAGGTAAAAGGGATGGATCCTCAAGGAAGTTGTCTACATATGTGGGGGTATCAGGTATTCTATATAGAAGAGCCTTCTCCTCCTCAGTAAGATGCACCTCCTTGGACTCTTTTTCTTCAATACCAAGAAACTTGATTAAATCTGAGAAATCAACAAGAATTTGCGCACCATCTCTTATCAACATATGAACACCACGGGATTTCTCAGAGTAAAATGGACCGGGAATAGCAAAAACTTCTCTTCCCTGTTCCAGTGCAAATGATACGGTTATAAGAGCGCCGCTCTTCTCTGGAGCCTCAACCACCACTACTGCTTTTGATAATCCACTTATTATTCTGTTTCTCTCTGGAAATCTAAATTTCAAGGGAGGAGTATCTGGTGGATATTCAGATATAAGGGCACCACTTTCTGTTATCCTTTCTGCCAGACCTCTATTAAGCGAAGGGTAAATATGATTTATGCCACTGCCAAGTACAGCATAGGTAAAACCTGACCCCTTCAATGCTCCCCTGTGTGCTGCTGAATCAATTCCATAGGCAAGACCACTTATAACTGTAATTTTATGATTAGATAGGAACTCCCCAAGCTCCTCTGCTATTCTTTTTCCATACGAGGAGCATCTTCTCGTACCTACTATAGAAACACCTAAAAAATCTTTTTTGAATTTTCCTTTAATAAACAAACCAAGAGGTGGATCTGGAATTTTTTTAAGTATCTCTGGGTACTCTTCATCAAGAAATGTTATAAATTCTATCCCTTTTTCTTTGTAAAGGGATAGCTCTTCTCTCTCCTTTGTAAGGTTACCGTTAAGTCCAAGTTCGTCAAGTTTATCATTTATTAGATAGTCCCATTTTTTTCTTCTTGATATGGGAATCTTAAGTATCTTTAAAAAAACCTCTTTTTTACCAAATTTTTCTGTTAAATTCCTTAATTCTCTCATAAAATAGATTCCTCTCCGCTTCAAAAAACATCTCCTTCAAGGAAAGATAGGAAGCAAAGGTTTTCAAAATAATACCATTTTCTTCAAAAATAGAAACAACTGGGTAAAATCTCTCCCGCCAGTCAAGAAATCTGAAGGGATGATGTTCCATAACCCAAACTGTTTCTTTAAATTTATGAATGATTCTTGAAAGGTTCACGAGAGACAATGGCAGGGTCTCTTCTGTTGGTCCATCAAAAAAGATAACATTTGGAGATACATCAACAAGAAACTCTACCTGTTCTTCCTCTGGAAATCCTTGTACATCTGAGGAGTATAAAAATTTAATATTTTCCTTAATACAGATTGAGACAACTCCCCCCATCTTTTTGCTTATTCCATGTGTAAGAAGAGGAGAAAATATAATCTCTGTACCTCCAAATTTAAACTCCCCAGTAGCATAATGTATGTTTGCTATACTGGATATAGATTTAAGAAGTTCTCTTGCTCTCCTTTTTTGATTGTTGCTTATAAATTTTTCTGGATCCTTTATAAAGACTTCCTTTCCTCTATACAATGAAGGATCCATGCTAAAGTGGTCATTGTGATAGTGAGTGATAATAACTACATGGGCTCTTTTACTTGCCTTTCTAATGTTTTCCTTTACATTAGATAATGCTCTTAATTCAAAGGGAGTTGGAGGAAAAGAGTGAATAATAGATACAACAGAAAGTCCTGGATCAATAAGGATACATGCATCCTTTGTTTCAACGAATGTAGCCATACTTCTTACACCCAGTGTTTCTCCTCCCAGAGGAACTATTTTCACGATTTCTTCCCAAAGAGTTCCCTTATATTTGCATCGTAAACTTTAACTTGCATTAATCTTCCAATATCTTCTTCACTTACACCATCAATAACAACCACCCTTCCATTCTTTTCCTTACCTATGCCTCTTTTATCCTTCACATTCTCCACAAGAACCTCTACCTCTCTTCCAATAAAGCTTCTGTATCTATTTAGGGTGATTCTATCCTGTACTTCAATTAAAAATTTGAGTCTATTCAATTTTTCTTCATGACTTACTGTATCTGGAATATTGTAATAGGAGGTGTTTGGTCTCTTTGAATACATAAACATAAAAGCTCTATCAAATTCAACATCTTTAACCAAATCTATTGTATCCATAAAATCTTTTTCCTCTTCTCCCGGGAAACCTACCATTATATCAGTAGAGAGCATAGCGTCAGGGAAGACATCTCTAATCTTCTCAACAAGCTCTCTAAATTTCTCTCTTGTATAGCCCCTTCTCATAAGCTTTAAAACCTTGTTTGAACCACTCTGAAGTGGAAGGTGGAACATAGAGAGAAGGTTTGGGATATCTCTCATTTCGTCTATCCAGTTAAGTTTAAAATTCTTTGGATGTGATGTAAGAAATCCAACCCTTGTAAAACCAATAGCCGAAACCTTTTTAATAACTTCTATAAAACCATCCTCAAGTCCTAAATCCTTCCCATAATCATTAACATTTTGACCAATAAGGATTATCTCTTTTGTTCCTGAATCAAAGAGGAATTTAGCCTCTTCAATAACTTTCTCTAAGGGTTTACTTTCCTCTCTACCTCTGGCATAGGGAACAATGCAGTAGGAACAGAAGTGATTGCAACCGTATATTATTGGTAAATAAGCTGAGATTCTTTTTATTTTTTCTCTCTTGACACGTTTTATTATAGAAGAAGCGATATCTTCAAGTTCTTCTTCCCTATCATAAAGTCCAACAAGATATGGATTAAACCTTTTTTCTATATTCTCTTTATCCACCTGAGCAAGACAACCTATGACATATACCTTTGCATCCTTCTTCTTTACCTTGTTCACATAGCCAATAAATGAGTATATTTTGTGTCTTACCTTCTCCCTGACATCACAGGTACTTATGAAAATAAAATCAGCTTCCTTTGGATTTTCTGTCTCAGATAGAGAAGAAAGGAGAAGTGAGCGGAGGTAGTCTGAGGTGTAGACATTCATCTGACAGCCAAAGGTTTTAATAAAGAATCTACTCACTTCCCCTTTTTAAGTATTTGTCTATTAAAGCCTTGGCATCTTCCTTTGTCTTTATCTTCTCAAGAATTTGATGTGCCTTTAAGTACATAAGGAGATCTCCAACAAATGGTGATGGGGTCAGTCCATACTCCTTTACTATCTCTTTTCCTGAAATCACGAGGGATTTAAACCTGTTTTTCACAAAAAGACCTATAAAGTTCAGTATCTCCTTCTTCGGGAATTTCCTTGAAGATTTAAATGTAAAGTAGAGAAGAAGGTATGCCTCTATGGTCTCTTTCTTATATGTTCTAAAGAATGTTCCAATAAAATCAACTGCAAGAATATCCTGCCCCTCTTCATAACTATTTTTGAGATATTTATAGGCAAAGATCACATTTTGAACCTTCGTGCATATTCTTAGAGAGGCAGCAAATCTTCTTCTTATAAACAGTGCTGGTGTTTCTTCTCCAAAGGTAAGTACTGCAAGTTTAAATGTTTGAAGGTGAGTTATCTCTTTTCCAACAGGTTCACTCCAGAAATTTACAAAAACTTCTCTAATCTCTTCTCTCTTAAATAGCTTCTCTGGTTTCTCCATAGAATCCTTTAGATTCTTTAAAGCCATATCCATAAAATCAAAATTCACATGGGGGAAAATTACATTTAGAACCTTTGCCTCATATAAATCGTAAAGAATATCATTATCCATAAGAAGTATTCTAAAGAACTCGTCCTGCATTCTCTCTGGTGTAACTTTCTCAAGGAGACTCTTATCTCTTAATAGAGTTTTAAGGGTTTCATCCTCAATCTTAAAGTTTAAAGAATGCTTGAATCTAAAAGCTCTCAAGATTCTTATGGGGTCTTTTTCGTAAATATCATCCTTTACCTGTCTTATAATCTTTTTCTTTAAATCATTAAGACCCCCAAATAGGTCAATAAAGAAATCATCCTCATCTTTAAAGAGTTTCGTTAGATTAATCGCCATAGAGTTGATTGTAAAATCTCTACGCTCCAGTTCCTCTTTCAAGTTATCTTCATTGGCAAAGGAGACATCAATTCTCCTTCCTTCACTTAATATCATAACCCTTGCGTATATCTCTCTCTTTCTTAGATAGAAGACACTCCCGTTCAAAAAATGCGCAAGGGCTTTTACTATACTTGTTGGCGCATCAATAACTATATCAATATCATTACTCTCCTTCCCAAGAAGGAGATCTCTTACAAAACCACCTACAAGATAAACAGTAATATTATTAAGTGAAAAAAACAGATTTAGGGACTTTAGTAATTTGTCCTCTTTAATCCTCTCTTTAATCTCTTTAAGCTTCTTTTCCATCGTTTACCCCCTCTTTAAGGTTTTTATTAAATCTCTCTATCTTCAAAGTTTTACCACTTTTTTCATCAACTTCAATAATAACAGAATTTAATCTCAAATCTCCAGTTGCCTGTCTAAATTTTGTAGGCAACTTTTTAATCAATTTTTCCATTGCATCTTCCTTTCTTACACCCAGAACAGAATCGAAACTACCAGTCATTCCAACATCTGTAATGTATGCAGTTCCTTTCAATGATACCACTTCATCAGCAGTTTGTATATGGGTATGGGTACCGAAAACTGCACTAACTCTTCCATCAAGGTAGAAAAACATAGCCTTCTTTTCGCTGGTAGCTTCTGCATGAAAATCAACAATTTTTATCTTAACATTTTTCATTTTATCAAGAACTTCGTCAGCTTTTCTAAATGGGCAGTCTATTGGATCCATGAATATCCTGCCCTGAAGATTTATTATACCAACATCAATTTCGTTAACCTTCACCAGAGTGTATCCATCACCAGGAGTATCTGGAGGGTAATTTGCCGGTCTTAAAACTCTTTCTTTAAAATTCTCAAAGACTTCCCTATACTCTTTGTTATCCCATATATGGTTTCCACCTGTACCCACATCAACACCACTTTTTACAATCTCATCAAATGTTTTTACTGTAATACCAAAACCACCTGCAAGATTCTCCACATTGGCAATTACAAGATCAATTCTTTCCTTATCAATTATCTCTGGAAGAAGGGTTTTTATAACCCTCCTTCCCCCTTTTCCAACAATATCCCCTATAAATATTATTCTCACTTCGCATAACCTACAGCCTTATTTTCTCTCACTACTAAAACTTTTATTTGTCCTGGATACATGACTTCATTCTCTATCTTTTTCGCAATGTCATAGGCAAGTTTAGGAAGAAGCATATCATCTATACTATCTGGTTTAACAAATACCCTAACTTCTCTTCCTGCCTGAAGTGCATAGGCTTTCTCAACGCCGGGGAAGGAAGAAGCGATCTTTTCAAGTTCTTGAATTCTCTTTATATACTGCTCAATCGTTTCATTCCTTACGCCTGGTCTTGAAGCTGAAATTGCATCAGCAGCCTGTATTATAAAATCAAGGGGTGTTTCTGGCTGAATTTCATTGTGGTGAGCCTGAACAGCATGAATAACTTTTTCTATCTCTCCAAATTTCTTTAGGATCTCTCCTCCAATTATTGCATGAGGGCCTTCCATCTCTTTGTCCAAAGCCTTACCAATATCATGTAGAAGACCTGCCCTCTTTGCAACTTTTACATCCATTCCTAATTCTGCTGCCATTGTCCCTGCAAGAAAGGCAACTTCAAGAGAATGTTTAAGAACATTCTGTCCATAACTTGTTCTAAATTTAAGTTTCCCAAGAAGCTTTTTTAATTCTCTTGGAAGATCTCCTATACCTGCTTCAAGGATTGCTTTATTTCCTTCTTCAAGGATTATCTCTTCCATCTCGTTTTTTGCTTTTTCATAAAGCTCCTCAATTCTTGATGGATGTATTCTTCCGTCAAGAATGAGCTTTTCAAGAGTAAGCTTTGCAACCTCTCTTCTTATGGGATCGTATGAAGATATAACCACTGCCTCTGGGGTATCATCAATTATAAGTTCAGTCTCAGTGAGAGATTCAAAGGTTCTTATGTTTCTCCCCTCTCTTCCAATTATTCTGCCTTTAATATCATCATTTGGAAGAGGAACAACAGTTATTGTGGATTCACCGACGAAATCTACAGCAGTTCTCTGAATTGCAGTGGCAAGTATCTCCTGGGCTTTCTCCTTTTGTCTCTCTTTGAGCTCCTCTTCATACAGTCTTATCTTCTTACTGATGTCTATCTTTAGCTCCTCTTCTAATTTTCTAAAGAGTTCCTCCTTTGCTTCATCTTCTGTAAGCTGAGCAACCCTTAAAAGTTCTCTCTTATGTCTCTCGTATTGATTTCTTAAAGCCTCTTTAACCTTTTTAAGCTCCTCTTCTTTCTGAGAGACACTTTTCTCTCTTCTCTCCACTGCCTCAAGTTTTCTTTCCAGCATCTCTTCTCTCTGAAAGAGTCTTGTCTCTATTTTCTGTATCTCCTGCCTTCTTCTCTTGAGCTCCCTTTCAGCATCACTTCTAATCCTCACAGCATCCTCTCTTGCCTTGGAAAGCATCTCTTTAGCTCTAACCTCTGCCTGTCTTATAGCCTCTTCCTTTATCTTCTTTGCCTCTTTTTCAGCAGATTGGATTTTACTCTCGGCTATGTACCTTCTTATATAGAACCCTACTATTCCTCCAAGAAAAAATGTGGCAATTATCAGTAATTCATATAAAAATAATGATATTCTCATCTTCTTTCCTCCTTTTTCCTTTTAGCTTCAACTATTGTGGGATAGGTAAATCCTCTTGAAACCAACAAAGAATATATATTTTTTGAATCGCTTTTTCTCTCCATCAACTTTAAAGCATTTTCAATATCTTTCTCTCTATCAAAATAATTCTTTATTCCTTTCTTAATAAAATCCATTGGGAGAAATTTATTTCTCAATTTATAAACTATCTTCTTTTCCCCCCACTCTTTGTTCTGCATATATTCTATTTCTCTCCTTATAAGAGACTCATCGTCTATTATTTTCTCTTTTACAAGATATTCAATTACTTCATCTATATCTTTATCCTCAAATCCTTTTCTCTTTAATTTCATTTTTAACTCAAAAGAAAAATAATCCTTTCTTCCCAGTAGCCTCAGGGAATAGGAGAGAACTTCCTCATTCACCAGTTTACTCTTTTTTCTCTTCTGCTTCCTTTGGCTTTGGGAAAGCCGTGCTTCTTATCGCTTCCTCTATCTCTTTTAATAGTTCTCTATCTCCTTCAAGGAATTCAACCACTTTTTTCTTTCCTTGTCCAATCTTTTTTCCCTTGTAGGAGTACCAAGAACCAGACTTATCTATAATTTTTAAATCTACTGCAGCATCAAATATACAGCCAACTTTTGAGACACCCTTGCCATATATTATGTCAAAAAAGGCAGTTTTATATGGTGGTGCAACTTTATTCTTCACAATTTTCGCTTTAACTGTATTTCCTACAACCTGGTCACCTTCTTTTATAGAATCCGCTCTTCTTATTTCAATTCTCACAGTGGAGAAGAATTTCAAAGCTCTGCCTCCAGGAGTAACTTCGGGATTTCCAAAGACAACCCCTACTTTCTCTCTAACCTGATTTATAAATAGAGCTACTGTTTTTGACTTGGATATGGCAGTATTCAACCTTCTTAAAACCTGAGACATGAGTCTTGCCTGAAGAGCCATAAATTGATCTCCAATCCTACCTTCAAGCTCAGCCTTTGGAACGAGAGCAGCTACTGAATCTATTACAAATAGATCCACCGCACCACTTCTTGCAAGGGTTT
Source organism: uncultured Caldisericota bacterium (assembly GCA_964575745.1). Taxonomy (GTDB): domain Bacteria; phylum Caldisericota; class Caldisericia; order B22-G15; family B22-G15; genus B22-G15. The sequence goes on from CAZNRO010000007.1 coordinate 22,800, forward strand.
CTGCAATTTCAAGAGCCTGCTCGGCAGAATCTGGTTGAGATATGTATAATTTTGAGAGATCAACACCAATGGCTTCGGCGTAGGCAGGATCGAGGGCATGCTCTGCATCTATATAAACTGTGTTTCCTCCTCTTCTCTGTGCTTCTGCAACTGCCTCCAGAGCAACAGTAGATTTACCGCTTCCCTCCTGACCAAAGATCTCTATTATCTTTCCTTTAGGATAACCTCCAACTCCAAGGGCAACATCCAGAGTTAATATCCCTGTAGGGATAACCTCTGTATCAAGTAAGGCTCTCTTATCTCCTAATTTCATAAGAGAGCCTTTTCCAAATCTCTTTTCTATTTCATTTATTGCTATATTCAATACTCTATCTTTTTCATTACCCACGATTCATTTCACCTCCTGAGCAATTTTTATAAATTTTATCAAAATAGATGCTAAATTTCAAATTTTAAAATTGCAACTCTGGGTGCCAGGCACCTGACGTTGCAATTTTATGTAGTCGATGATACAAAAGAAATGGTATATTTAAGGTGTGGAAAATAGATTCTTTAAAGAAGAGGCTATGGAGATTGCAAAAAAATATAGATTTTGTAGATGAGAGGATGAAATGAAAATTGATGAAATTTTAGAGAGAAAAAAGAAAAGATATGAGAAACTGAATAGGAACTTAAATAGCATTGATTTATTTGTTGTTATTTTTAAATGTGAAAAATCTTAAATATTTCCTCCTCTGATAGAGGAATATCAAGAGTTTTTAACCTTGATTTTTCGCCAGATACAATTTTTATATCTTTGACCTCAAATTTTCTCTTTAAAAATTTTAATAACTCTCTATTTGCCTTTCCTTTTACTGGTGGTGCAGAAATTTTAACATACAAAATACCCCCTTTAAAATCCTTTATCTCATTCTTTTTCGCATTTGGAATAACTTTAACCTTTAATTTCACTTTCGGGTTTTTATCCTTTTTTATCTTATTTGTAAGATTTATGAAAATTTAAAGATAGGTTCAGTGAAGTGATAAGGAGGGGATTAACCCCTCCTTTATACTATTTCACAGCATGGCATGCAACGAAATGCCCTGGTTTTACCTCTCTAAGTTCAGGTTTTACCTCTTTACATATAGGCATAGCAACAGGACAACGAGTATGGAAAACACATCCTGATGGAGGATTTATTGGGGATGGTATATCTCCCTTAAGAATTATCCTTTCCTTCTTAACCTCTGGATCTGGAACAGGAACAGCAGAAAGAAGTGCCTGAGTATATGGATGAAGTGGATTTTCAAACAGTTCCTGATTCTCAGCTATTTCCATTATCTTTCCAAGGTACATAACAACAACTCTATCACACATGTGCCTTATAACTGCTAAATCGTGAGCAATAAATAAATAGGTTAGTTTTAGTTTTTCCTGAAGATCATTTAGCAGGTTTATTACCTGAGATTGAATAGATACATCAAGAGCAGACACAGGCTCATCGCAAACAACAAATTTTGGATTAAGTACTATAGCTCTTGCAATACCGATTCTCTGTCTCTGACCTCCAGAAAACTCATGAGGATACCTGTTTAGATACTCTGGTCTTAATCCAACAAGCTCCATAACCTCAACAACTCTATCAAGCATTTCCTTTTTATTCTTTACTATACCATGAACAATAAGAGGCTCTCCTATAATTTCTGATATAGGCATTCTTGGATTTAGTGAACCATAGGGATCCTGAAAGATTATCTGCATATCTCTTCTCAGTCTTCTTAGTTCTTCTCCTCTCAGATTATTTATGAGTCTACCCTCAAAGTAAACCTCACCAGCTGTTGGTTTATACAATTGAAGTATGGTTTTCCCTGCCGTCGTCTTTCCAGAGCCCGATTCACCTACAAGACCAAGAGTTTCACCTTCGAATATGTCAAAGGATATCTCATCAACAGCCTTAACCCATGCTACTACTCCACCAAGAACTCCTCCACGTATTGGAAAATATTTTTTTAAATTAGTAACTCTAAGTAAAGGTTCTGCCATTTTATACCCCCTCTCCTGGTTTCAGGTAGTTCCAGCATCTAACCCAATGTCCTGGAGAGATTTCCTCTAAAGGCGGCTCCTCTTCTCTACACTTCTTTGTTGCATACGGACACCTTGGATGGAACTTACATCCTTTTGGCATATGGTATGGATTCGGAACTACTCCCTCAATAATTGAAAGCCTTTCCCCCTCTTTTCTTGGTTTTGTAACGAGAGGTATTGAGTGGAGAAGCCCATAAGTGTATGGATGTTGTGGGTTTTTAAATATAGTTTTTACATCAGAATATTCAACAATTCTTCCAGTATACATAACTGCGACACTATCAGCCATTTCAGCAATTACCGCAAGGTTGTGGGTTATCATAAGGATTGCCATTCCTATCTTTTTCTTCAAGTCCTTCATAAGTTCAAGAATCTGAGCCTGAATTGTAACGTCAAGAGCAGTTGTTGCCTCATCTGATATAAGCAAATCAGGATTACATGAAAGAGCCATAGCGATCATAACTCTCTGCCTCATTCCTCCTGACATCTGATGAGGGTAATTATAGAATCTCTCTTCAGGATCAGGAATTCCCACAAGATCCAGCATTTCAATAGCTTTTTTCTTTGCTTCTTCCTCAGTAACATCCTGATGCACAAGAATTGCCTCCATTATCTGAAAACCTACAGTAAACACCGGGTTAAGAGAAGTCATTGGCTCCTGAAAGATCATGGATATCTGACTTCCTCTAACTCTTCTCATCTCTTCTTCTGTCTTCTTAAGTAGATCTTCTCCTTTAAACCATACCTCACCTTTAACAATCTTTCCAGGAGGCCATGGCACAAGTCTCATTATAGAGAGAGAAGTGACTGACTTTCCACAACCAGATTCACCTACAAGACCAAGAGTTTCGCCGACTCTAATCTTTAAGTCAACTCCCTCTACTGCCTTTACAATTCCATCATCCGTATAGAAGTAAGTTGTCAAATCTTTTGTTTCTAAAAGTATATCTTTTTCCATGATTTACTCCTTATATCTTAAGTCTTGGATCAAGGGCATCCCTCAATCCATCACCAAGGAAGTTAAAAGAGAGAGTAGTAATAAATATTGCAAGTCCGGGCCACCATACAAGCCAAGGAGCAGAAAGCATAAATGTCTGTGCACCGTTAAGCATATTTCCCCATGAAGGAGTTGGCTGTCTAATCCCTAAACCTAAAAAGCTTAGTGTGGCTTCGTAAATTATATTTCCACTTATTGCAAGTGTAGAAGCAACTATAACAGGAGCCATAACATTTGGTAAAAGATGTCTAACCATTATCCTTAAAGGGCTCACACCTATAGCTCTTGCTGCTTCTGTAAATTCCTGCTCTCTTAAGGAAAGCACCTCTCCTCTTACAAGACGAGCTACTCCCATCCATCCAAATACTGTAATAATGAGAACTATTGTAAAAACTGATCCCTTAATTATAGCATTAAGGACAACCATTAAAGGAAGAACAGGGATAGATAGCATCATGTCAGTAAATCTCATAATCAATGTATCTGTTAAACCTCCAAGATATCCAGAAAGTAAACCGAGAATCAAGCCAATAATAGCTGAAAGTAAGCTTGCGGTTAATCCAACTGCTAAAGAAATTCTACCACCATAGAGCAATCTCGCCCAAGCATCTCTTGCCATTTGGTCAAGTCCAAGAGGATGGCCTGGGCCAGGAGGCGCTAACTCAGCTCTCATAGACCAAGGAACGGATTCTATGTAAGTAAACGGATCGTTCCCTAATGATAGATATGGTGCAAACACGGCAGAAAGTATTATGATTATTAGGACCACCAAACTAATCATTGCGATTTTATGTTTCTTTAATCTTCTAAAAACATAATACCAATACCCGTGAGTTTCGATCTTTTCTTCTTTTATAGCAGATTCGCTAACTCCCATGTATACCTCCTTAAGTATATCTAATTCTTGGATCTATCACAGCATAAAGAATATCCGCTATAAGATTACCTACCACAACTAAAATTGCGAAGATCATGATGAGGGCCATAGCAACAAATATATCCTGCTGCATTATTGCTTTATAGGTAAGCCTTCCTATTCCATCAATGGAAAACACTGTCTCAGTTATCATAGCACCACCAATAATAGCTGGAAATGAAAGACCTATAAGTGTTATTATTGGAATTACTGCATTTCTAAAAGCGTGTTTATATATTACAGTTCTCTCAGGAAGTCCTTTTGCCCTTGCTGTTCTAACATAATCCTGTCTTATAACCTCAAGCATTGAGGATCTCATATATCTGAGCCATGAGCCAACCTGGAAAAGAGTAAGCACAATTATAGGAAGAGTTAAATGTTTAACATAATCTAATAATTTCAACCAAAAGGGAGCCTCTGAAAAAGAGATTGGCATACCTTGATAGATTAAAAACGCTTCATGAACCCCAGCGGCTGGAAAAATGGGAAACTTTACTGCAAAAAGGTACATTAACATTAAACCAAACCAGAACGTGGGCATCGACATACCGAAAAAAGCAAAAAATGTCAAAAAGTTGTCAGCCCATGTATATTGATGTAGTGCTGAGTAAACTCCAAGAGGAATTGAAAGTAAAATTGCAAGAATTAGGGAACCGGATGAAAATGCTATTGTAACTGGAATTCTCTCTTTTATAAGTTCAAGCGCTGTTCTTCCAGGAGCAAGCGTTGTAAGTCCCCATCCAGTTTGAGGGAAGAAAAATTCTTTCAACCAATAGAAGAATCTAATTATGAGTGGCTGATCCCAATGCCAAATGTGTCTAAGCCTTGCTATATCTTCGGGTTTAACATGAGGATTTATTATAAGTTGAGCAAAAGGGTCTCCTAGTTGAGAAATTAAAAAGAAACTTATAAATGCTATTCCTACAAGTACAGGGATAAATTGGAGAAGCCTTCTAATTAAATAATTTCTCATCTCATTCCTCCAAATTGTTAATTACATTTGTAAAATAAAGGGGGAGAATTTTCTCCCCCTTTATAGGAAAATAAAACTAACCTAAACTATCCTTCCCAGTACCAGTACTCTATATTCCAAGTACTTGGAGTTAGTGCACTTATTGGGAAATCTAATCCAACAAGTCCTTTCTTCATCACACAAACAGCTACATGCATATTGAGGTACAATTCTGGTAAATCATCATAAATGATCTCCTGGATCTTCTTTGAAATTTCAATTCTCTTTGCTGGATCGAGCGTTGCTTCTCCCTCATCTAATAATTTATCTACAGTTGGATTCCTGTATCTTGTGTAGTTCTGACCTGCCCATCCATTTTCCTCTGTTGGGATCTCACTAGTGTGATAAAGTGTACGAGGAATAATATCTGCTGGATCTGCACCCCATGCAAACAAAGAAGCCTGGTAGGTTCCGTGAATCCAATCATCGATCATTGGTCCCCAGTTCTTTGGAACATAATTTACAGTGATTCCAAGATTATCTTTCCAATATTTTGCCATGAATTCTATCTCTTGTTCTCTAACCGCATATCCAGCTGGACCCTCAATGTCAATCACAACTTTCTTACCATCAGGGTTAATTAGATTTCCTTGTGTATCCCATGTGTAACCTGCATCTTTAAGTATCTGTCTTGCCTTCTCTGGATCATATGGATATGTACCAACAAGTTTATTATTAAATGCAGCAAACTTTGGAGGCATAAATCCATAAGCTAAAGGACGTACACCAAAGAAGATCTTATCACTCATCTTCTCTCTATCAAGAGCATACATAAGTGCCTTTCTTAAGGTCTTGTCCTTGAGAATTGGATCTTCAAGGTTGAGTGTCACATGCTCCCAATAAACTGAATCAATGTAATGGAAATCATGTGTTTCTTTAAGTCCTCTCTTCTCTGCTGCATAGGCCTGAGGAACATCTAACCCAATTCCTGGAACCGTATACTGCACTTTTCCTGAAAGTAACTGCATAAGCATTGTATTTGTATCAGGTGTGAAGTAGAAGATTATCTTATCAAGTAGTGGTTCAGGTCCCCAGTAATTTGGATTCTTCTTTAGAATTACATAGTTTCCAGGAGACCACTCGTCCAATACATAAGGTCCTGCATGAATTGGCTTCTGGTTATAATCGCAGCTATTAATAAGAGCTGGATCCTTGTCAAAAATTGGTTTAAGAATATGAGCTGGATATGGACCTGCACCGACTACACCATATTGAGCCCAGATTGTCTTCTCTTTCCAGTAAACAATTACTGTGTAAGGATCTGGTGTTTCAATTTTTGAGATTTTGCTTTGAACAAATCTTGAAACAACCTGAATCTTATCACTCATATAGAAATTATAAGTGAACACATAATCTTCTGCAGTAACGGGCTTACCATCTGACCATTTTGCATCCTTTCTCAAATGCCAAACTGTCTTCATCGTTCCATCTGGATTCACAACCCAATCTCCATCACTAATCTGTGGAATCTTCTCCGCCATTACTGGATACAGAACTCCAGATGGAAGAGTAGTAGCATCAGCTGAATAGATGGGTCCAAATACTTCATTCATAACTGCACTTGAATCAAGTGCAACAAAAGCAGTCTTTGGCTCTTCACACGTTGCTATAGCTACACTTCCGCCAGCTTTTGGTGGAAAAACTACCATGTATACTCCATAAGCACACTCTGCTCTATTAGCTGGATCTCTTGGTCTTAAATTTCTATCCTCATCCCACTTTAGAACTTGAACCTTTGGTCTTACCGCAATTGTCATTGCACCATATGCCCAGCTATCAATTTCGTCCTCATCGTTTGAGAAAGTAAAAGGCTCTTTAATTGTCCTTGCTTCGTCAGCATAACCTAAAACATTGGTTAAAATTGCAGCAAGCTCTTCTCT
>CAZNRO010000008.1:0-15340 GCA_964575745.1 uncultured Caldisericota bacterium
TGACGAAAAGCTAAATGTAACAGAAATTGATACTCCCTGGATTCTCTAATCGTTCTTTGACTTAAACCACTTTATAAGTAGATTTTTGTATTCCTTTGAGTCTAAAATTTCTCCTATTTCAACATTGAGTTTTTCCCTTAACTCTGTGTCAGTACTTTTTAATACGATTGTATAACCCTGTTCGTATATCTTTGTGATATTGAATTTTTCTTTGTCCACTCCGTATATGTCCATCAGTGGTTTTTCTATTATCAGTGCATCAGCTTTACCCTCTTCAATCATTGAAAGCGATTTAGCTAAGTCTTCAAAAGGAATCTTTTCCACATTCTTGACTTTCCTTACAATGTCTTCAGAAAATGTGTATAGTGAGAGAATGACCTTTTTATCTTCTAATTCCTCCACTGAACAAATTGGTCTTTCTTTTTTTGAGATTATGTAAAGAGAGATGTCAAAGTATGGTAGTGTAAGGGAAACATCTTCAGGATAACTAAATTGCAGCGGATACCCGCCAAGAAGAATTCTCACTCTCCCTTTCTTAAGATAGTTAAATGATTCATCAAAGGGTATGATTTTGTATTCAGGTTCCAATGAAAGATTTTTAAATATAATTTTCATAAGCTCTATATCAAAACCAACAAGTTCATCATTTTCCTCATAAATGAATGGTGGAAAATCATCGGGAGTCCCAACAATGATTTTCTCCACTTCTGTTTTCTGACAAGAAGAGAGTAAGAAAACTAACAAAAATAATAAGAGTAGTATTTTTTTCATCATTTCTAAATTATACAACAGATCATTTTATTACTTTACCTGTGTACGTGAAACTACTCTGCCTCAGTTTAATCCACCTTCCTTCATCTTTTCCTATTATATTCCCGCACTCACACTTTACAATATCCCCGTCTCTTTTTGAAAAATCCTTTACTATGCGACTTTTGTATAATCTTAATACTCTTCCCTCTCCCACTTTTATATATTTAAATAATTTTTTTCCACACTTTGCACACTTTATGGTAATCATTTCCTCTTCTTTTTCTTTTTAAAGAAAAATTCTTTAAGCACTATTGAACCACCTATTATTATTCCAAGATAGTAGTAGAAGAACCTCCAGAGAAGAATGAATGCAACCAGTGGTTGCCTTGGAAGGAAAGCAGAGAAAAATACAGCGATACCTAATTCAGCAGCACCAGAAGTGCCTGGCGTTGGGGTAAAGGCTACAGATAGAAAAAACACAATGGCAACAAATATTATCTCCAGCGCTGGTGATTCTGAACCTAAAGCTCTTAAAAGTACCACCGGAAGAAGGAGAGAAGTAAGCCAGCAGAGAAGACTGTAGAAGAAGATAATGAATAGTTCCTTCATCTTCCCTTTACTCAAATTCTTTTTTCCTTCTTCAAATAGATGTATATTTTTCTCTATCTCGTCGTTAACCTTCTTTGATAATTTTGGTGGGAGCAGTTTTTCAACTATTCTCTCAATAAAGTCTGCAAATTTTCTCGTCTTAAGAAATGCAAGAAGCAATAGAATTGATATGAATATGTAAAAGGCTAAACCTATATCAAGAGCAATATTTACTGATTTTGGGAGGTTCCATTTAAGACGAAATATTACAACAAATATAGGGATGGCGAGAAATAAACTTATCCTTGCTATAAAGGTCATAAGATCCTTTACCAGTAGGAAGAAGGCGCTTTTTCCATACTCTACATTGTGATTTTTGCTGAGTAGGTACATTTGAAATGGCTGTCCACCTGTCTGGAAAGGAGTTATGGCAGAAAAGAAGTTGCCAATAAGGGTGAGATTTATAGCCTGTGTGTATGTTATGTTGATATCAAGAATTTTTGCAGAGTAGATTACCTTTAATGCCTCAAATATCCAGCTCAGACCAACCAGACTGAAGGATACAATTAAATAAAGAGGTTCTATTCCAAGTATTGTTTTTAAAAAATTTCCACCTTTACTTATAGCTACTATTATAAATATGGCAATAATCGTAAAAAGGAAAGATAGAAACAGGTTCTTTCCTATTGATTTAAGATCTATCTTTTTCTCGTTCATTGAAATAATTATACAATTTCAGTTATAATAAATGCAAATCCAAAAAGGAGAGTTTTCAATGGAAAAGGAGATTCTGGAAAGATTTAATAATGAGCTAAAGAGAGTAAAAACTCTTCAGGAGTTGAATATTCTTAGAGTTAAATACCTTGGGAAGAAGGGTATAGTAAAAGAACTCATGGATAAGATAAAAGAGGTTCCAAAAGAGAAGAGAAAGGAGTATGGAATTTTGGTTAACAGAATCAAAGGAGAGATTGAAGTTAGAATAAAAGATTTAGAGAAAACTCTAAGAGAGAAAGAGCTTGAAAAAAAGCTTGAAAAAGAGAGAGTTGATATCACTCTTCCAGGCTATCCTGTTGAGGTAGGGAAAAAACATATAATTACTCAAACTTTAGAAGAGATAGAGGACGTCTTTTTAAAGATGGGTTTTTCCATATACGAAGGCCCAGAGATAGAATCTGATTATTACAATTTTGAGGCTCTAAACATACCTAAATATCATCCTGCAAGGGATATGTGGGATACTCTCTTTCTTCCCGGGGGGCTGCTTTTAAGAACACATACCTCTCCAGTTCAGATAAGAACAATGGAAAAAATTAAACCTCCTTTGAGAATGATATCTCCAGGAAAATGTTATAGAAGAGATCCGTTTGATGCTACACACTCCCCAATGTTTCATCAGATAGAGGGTCTCATGATAGACGAAAAGACTTCAATGACAGATTTAATGGGAATTCTTGATCTTTTTGCAAAAAAGATCTTTGGAGAAAAAACGAGAACAAAGTTTTATCTCTCGTACTTCCCATTTGTGGAGCCTGGGATTGAAATGGCTGTAAGTTGTATCTTTTGTGGTGGAAAGGGATGTCCTGTCTGTAAATATACTGGATGGATTGAAATTCTTGGTGCGGGAATGGTTCATCCTAAGGTGCTTAAAAATGTTGGATACGATCCTGAAAAATGGCAGGGATTTGCCTTTGGAATGGGAGTTGAAAGGATAGCCATGCTCAAGTATGGAATAAAGGATATAAGGTTTTTCTTTGAGAACGACAGAAGATTTCTAAAACAATTTTAAAGAGGAGAGAAAATGAAAGTTTCAAGAAGATGGCTTAACGAAATATTTAGATTTGAAAGAGACATTGAAGATGTAAAAGATATTTTGTTAAACAGAGGTCTTGAGATAGAAGAGACCTTTGAAAGAAAAAGTCTTTTATCCAATGCCTTCGTGGGAAAGGTAAAATCTATAAAGAAAATATCAGACGCACTATCTTTTGCTGAGATAGAGGTTTCTGGAAAAGTGTATCCTTCAGTTACCGGTGCAAAAAATGTTAAATCGGGAGATAAAGTCCCGGTTTGTCTTCCGGGAGGCACCATATACCATTATGAGAAAAAGGGGGACGAGGAGATACCTGTTCCTTACAGGATAAAGCCAATGGAGTTTAATGGATATAAATCAGAAGCAGTGCTTTTGTCTTACAAAGAGATGGGGATTCCCGATAAGGTTCTTGGAGAAGAAGATAAAAAGGGTATTTTTATTCTTCCTGATGATACAGATGTGGGTGTTGATTTAATAGAGACACTTTGGCTTGAGGATACCATATTTGAGATAAAGACATACAACAGAGCAGATTGCCTCTCTTTATGGGGTATCTCTTACGAGTTTGAGAGATTAGGGCTTGGAAAGATAGTCAAGGAATACGAAAGTATAAGTATTCCATCTGATTTAAAGGATATGAGTTTTGAAATTGAGGTTTTAGATGAAAAACTATGTCCAAGATATGTGGGAATTGTCATAAGAGATGTGAAGGTTAAGAAAGCTCCAATTAAGATTTTAAGGAAACTTATTACAATAGGTGCAAGACCTGTAAATAATATTGTGGATATAACAAATGTTTTAATGTTTGAATATGGTCAGCCTCTCCATGCCTTTGATCTTGATAAAATTCATGGAAAGTTGATCGTAAGAAGAGCAAATAAGGGAGAGAAGATAAAAACTCTTGATGATAAGGTAAGAGAACTTGATGAAGGAATGCTTGTTATTGCAGATGAGAAAGGTCCCATTGCCATAGCAGGAGTTATGGGAGGAAAGGAGACTGAGGTTAGCTATGAAACCAGAAATGTACTTTTAGAGTCTGCCAACTTCCTTGCATCATCAATTTCTGTTACCAAGAGGAAGTTAAAAATAAACAGTGAGGCTGCCGTTAGATTTGAGAAGGGAGTTGACATAAGAAAGACTCTTGAGAACGGATGGAGAGCATCTTTAATGTTTAATGGGTCTTTAAATGAGAAACCATTTGATTTTTATCCAGAGCCAGAAAAGGATAAGAAGATTAAGGTGAGATTTGAGAGGGTGAGAAAGATTATAGGTATAGATATATCAAATTCAGATATAATAGATTCACTCCGTAGAGGAGGTTTTGAGTTAGAGAATGTAAGTGAAGAGGAAGCCACTTTCGTTATAAAACCATTCAGACCTGATATTTCCCAGGAGATAGATTTAATAGAGGAAGTTATAAGATATAGAGGAATAGAAAATTTGCCGTACACGCTTCCATCTCCTGAAATTTCTGTTTTTACTCCAGATAAGAGAAGAAAACTTAGAAAAAGGATTGTGAATATCTTAACCTCCCTTTCTATGGATGAGGTAATTACACTCTCTCTTATAGATTCTCAATATCTTTCCCTGTATCCCATTGAGAGAGAGCCCGTAGAGGTGGTTAATCCATTAAGAACTGATCAGAATGTTTTAAGAACCTCTCTAATTCCTCTGCTTTTAAAGGTGGTTGATAGAAATATAAAGATGGGCAACAAGAATCTAATGCTTTTTGAGATAGGGAAAGTTTTTTACAAAGAGAAAGATTTTATAGAAAAAGAGGAACTTTCAGGAGTGATTACAGGAAGGATTAGAGATAACTTATGGATGGAAAAGGATAAAGAATTTGATTTCTTCTATCTTAAAGGAATTGCTTCTAAACTTTTTGAGGAATTGAAAATGAATGAAGTAAAGTTTGTTTCAGGGTCTAATAAGCTCTTCCATCCATTTAGATATGCAACAATTCAATTGAATGATTTAAAGATAGGTGAGATGGGGGAGGTTCATCCAGCTCTTCTTGAGAAGTTGTCTATCCCTCAAAGAGTTTATGCCTTTTTAGTAGATTTTGAGACATTACTTGATGTGTTTGAGGATAAAAAGGAGTATGAGAGCATATCTAAATTCCCACCACTCACCTTTGATATAGCAATAGTTGTTTCTGAGGACACTCTTAGTGGGAAATTGATGGAGATAATAAAACAGGAGAGTGGAGAGATTCTCTCAGATATACACATCTTTGACCTTTACAGAGGAGAGAATATAGGATCTGGAAAGAAAAGTATTGCTTTTAGACTTACCTTTTCTTCAAAGGAGAGGACACTTGAAGATAAAGATGTCTTTCCAATAATAGATAGAATAGAAAAAAGGATACAGGAAGAACTCTCGGGAAGTTTAAGAAAAAGAAATTGACAAACTTTGAGATTTCCAGGACACTCTCAAGGGTAGCCAAGGTACTATCCTTTAAAGGAGTGGAAAGAAAAAGAATTACAGATATCAAAATTCTCTCAATGACTGTGGAAGGACTGCCTTTTGAATTGAATCGTAAGTCCCTTGAGAGAGTGGAGAAGTATCTTCTAAATAAGTCCTACCTTAAAAAGATTTTAAGAGATCTTGTGGTTTATGGAAAAAGTGAAGAGATTGAAATTTTATTGAGAGATGTGCCACCAAGTCTTCTTGAGCTTACAAGAATTCCTGGGGTTGGTGGACGGACGTTAAAGATACTTTATGAAAGGTTTGGTGTGGTCGATATATATGGACTTGAATCTGTTTTAAAGGATGGTTTACTTAGCAGGGTAAAAGAGATAGGGTTAAATGGTGAGGAGATAATAAAGAAAAATATAAATAAATACTTTAAATTAAAGAGAGAATTCTCTCTATCCACTGCTGAGTCTCTCTTCAGGCATATTAAAGGCATACTCATTAATCATGGAGCAAAAAGAGTTGAAATTGCTGGAAGTGTAAGAAGGAAAAAGGAGATAGTTTCAAACTTAAATATTGTTTGTGAGGTGGAAAATCCAACCAGGTTTAAAAAGAATCTTAAGGGAGATGTAAGCACAATAAAATTCATAGCCAAAGGAGACCATATTGAATTTTTGTATGGCGATTGTGAAATTCCAATTAAACTGCTTGTTGTTCCAAAGGATTACTTTGGTTCGGCACTTCTGTTTTTTACTGGGCCGAGAAATTTTAGTAACTATTTAATAAGTAAAGGGAAAGATTATGGATACAAGACTCTTCCTCCAGGTTACCTGTGGATAAGAGGTGATGAGAAAGAGATTCTTAATATTTTAGGAATGCGCTACATCCCCCCAGAGGTAAGAGAGAGGTGGAAAGAGTATTTAGATATGAACGGGCTTTTAAGTAATCTCAATATAAAAGGGGACTTGCATGTTCATACAAACTACTCAGATGGAATTTCAAGTATTTATGAGGTTGTATCCTTTGCAAGGGATATGGGCTACAAATACATAGGTATCTCAGACCACACAAAGGATTTGAAAGTGGTTAATGGGTTAAATGAGAAAAGATTAATGAAGGAGCGGCTGGAAGTAAGAAAACTACAATCAAAGTTCCCAGAAATAAAGATTCTTTTCGGTGCAGAGGTGAATATAAGGCAGGATGGCTCCCTTGATATAGAGGAAAGTGCACTTAGAGAACTTGATTTTGTCATAGCATCCATTCACTATGGTTTTTATCTTGACAGAGAGATAAACACAAAGAGGATGATTAAAGCAATAAGAAATCCCTATGTAAGCATAATTGGACACCCTACAGGAAGAAAAATAGGTGAGAGGGAAAGAATGAACATGAGATACGATTTAATATTTAAGGAAGCCGAAAGAACAGGAACAATTATTGAAGTAAATGCTACCAATGATAGATTGGACATAGATTCAAATATGGCCTACGATTTGAGAAATAGAGAGGTACTATTTTCAATAGGCTCTGATGCACATTTTGCTCCCCAGCTTCACTCTCTATCAAATTTTGGTGTGTTTATCTTAAGAAGAGCTCTTGTTTCAGAAAATAAAGTTATAAACACCTTTAATCTGAATCACCTATTGGAGGTCTTGGGTAGAAAAAGGAGGAGTTTCAACAAGGACAACGACTAAGGCAGAGGCTCCTTTTTTCTCTCCAATTACACCCATTCCCTCCATAGTTTTCCCTTTTATTGATATTAGATTCTTATCAATTTCCATTATCTTTGACAAATTTTCCTTAATCTTTTCTTTAAAATTAAGTATCTTTGGCTTCTCCATTATAATAATAGCGTCAATGTTTATTATCCTGACTCCTTTTTCCTTCAACATGTTTATTGTGGTTTTTAGTATCTCTACACTGCTTTTATTCTTCCAGGAAGAGTTAAACAACTCTCCTATATCTCCCTCTCCTGTTGCACCAAGAAGTGCATCTACAATAGCGTGAATCAATATATCACCATCTGTTTCGCTTATAAGACCATACTCATATGGAATCTCTACACCTCCAAGTATAAGAGGCACACCTTTTTTAAAGATATGGAAATCAAACCCTATACCAATCTTTATACTCATTTATAATCCTTTCCACAAATAGTATATCTTCTCTATAGGTTACCTTTATATTTTCTGTATTACCTTTTACTGTTTTTACAGAAAGTCCATTTTTTTCAAAAGCCATAGCATCATCATACATGTCTTCATTAAACTCTTCTATCTTTTTTAATATGAGAGGAAAAGGGAAACCTTCAGGGGTTTGAACAGAACAAAGTGTTTTTCTGTCAGGTGTTTTTATAACTCTTCCATCTTCTACAAACTTTACAGTTTCTCTTAAAGGAGTGCATGGTATACATGCAGTATCCTTCTCTATTCCAGATATTACTCTTTTTATTGTATCAGTGGAGACAAGAGGTCTTACAGCATCATGAATTAAAACTTTCTTTACAGGATATTTTTTTAAGGCTCTAAGCCCATTGAGAACAGAATCTCTCCTTCTTTCTCCCCCTTCCACAACCTCTATTTTTTTCTCAAAATTCTTCATTAAATCCATTACTTTCCTTGCATTTTCTATATCTTCCTTTTTTACAACAACCACTATATGAAAAACTTCCTCAAGTTTTATAAATGGAATAAGTGTATAAAATAGAAGGGGCTTTCCTGAAATAGGGAAGAATACCTTGTTCCCTTTAAATCTTTCTCCCTTACCTCCTCCTACTATTACTGCCCCTACCATTTACAATATCACCAAAGATCATTGTTCCAGTTGGTCCCTGAAGAAGGGATGTAACCTCTACTTTAACCACTTCCCCTATGTGGTATTTTCCTTCTTCAACTACAACCATTGTTCCATCGTCAAGATAACCTACACCCTGTGCTCTCTCTTTACCTTCTTTTATGATCTTTACCTGGAGTTTCTCTCCTGGAAGAACCACTTTTCTTAAAGCATGGGCTAACTCATTTATGTTCAATACTTTAATACCCCTTGTTCTTGCTACTTGAGAAAGGTTAAAATCTGTAGTTATAACTTTAGCTTTCATCTTTTTTGCAAGATTTATAAGTTTTGTATCAATGGGAATTCTTTCACCCTTTGCATCGAATATTTTTATCTTTTCAGGATACTCCTCTTTCAATCTCTGGAGAATGTCAAGCCCTCTTCTTCCTCTAATTCTTTTAGATGAATCCTCTGAATCAGCAACCATCTGTAACTCTTCGAGGATAAATGTGGGGATAAAGATTACTCCATCAATGAAACTCGAGTCTATAAGTTCAAGAATTCTTCCATCTATTATTGCAGATGTATCAAGTAGATACTTGGGGTAAAGTTTCTTCTCCTTTGGTATCCTCTCCCCAAACCTCTTTGGTTGCAATTTTATAGCATCAAGTATCTCTTTTCTCCTCTTTAGAAGTATTCCTACGGTAATACCAAAGACAAATATGGCAACAAGAATTCCAATGTATTGACCAACTATTGGAATCTTTGATATCAGTGCATAGAATAGATATGATATTAAAAGGGAGATGAGAACAGAGAATATACCAAGGAAGAGTTCAGCAAGGGAGAGTGAGGAGAGAAACTTATCTATTATGTTTACTACAAGGTTTATCAATTTGTAGATGGGTGGAAACACTAAATAAAAGATAAAGAATGAAAGAAGGAAGAATATAAGATAGAGAAAGAGTGGCCCTATGTGGTATAGTTTCTCTGAAAAGAAACTATAATTGTAATAGAGTATTAGAACACCTATGCCTCCGCCAATAAATGAAAAAAAATAACGTAAAAAAGTCCAAAGCTTTTTCATTTTTTTATGCTCCTTTTTAAAAAATTACTTAAGGTTTCCTATTAAATTATACACTGTTTTTACAAATATGTTCCGTTCCCCCTCACTCTTTTCAACCTCTTTTTGCATGGATGAAGGCAAGATGAAGTTTTTGTAACCGAGCTTTAGTGCCTCTTTATACCTTTTTTTCATAAGGCTTACGTTTCTAATCTCTCCTCCCAATCCCACTTCACCAAAGGCTACAAAATTTGATGTGGGTATATCCTTAAGAGATGAGTATATGGATACTATAACAGGAAGGTCAGAAGCAGGTTCAACTATCTTTACTCCCCCGGTAACATTTACATATATATCATACTTATAAAGGGGAAGTTTAAGATACTTCTCCATAATTGCAATAAGTATGGATAATTTTGTGTAGTCAATGCCCACAGATACTCTTCTTGGTTGTGGAAGATAAGAGGTCACAACAAGTGCCTGCACTTCAACAAGTAGTGGCTTCATTCCGCTTTCAATGGTTGGAAGTATTACGCTTCCTGGTATCTCTTTTTCTCTCTCTGTTAAAAAGTATTGGGAGGGATTTTTAACCTCTTTTAAACCTTCTTCCTCCATAGAAAAGAGCACAAGTTCTTGAGTTGAACCAAATCTGTTCTTCTTTGATCTTAAGATTCTATACATCTGGTATCTTTCTCCCTCAAGATATAGAACAGTATCAACAAGATGTTCAAGAATTTTAGGTCCAGCAATATCTCCAACCTTTGTTACATGTCCCACAATTATTATTGGAATTCCATATGTTTTAGCTATATGCATAAGTTTATCTGTGGCATTCCTTACCTGTGTTGGGCTTCCAGATAGAGAAGATACACCCTCTTCTCTCATGGTTTGAATTGAATCTACTATGGTTAAAGCAGGTTTTAATTCCTTTATGGCATTAACCACAGCTTCTATATCAGTTTCATAGAGAAAGTATAGATTTTTTGGTGAAGATTCAGTTATCCTTGTAAGTCTTGATGAAATTTGAAGGGGAGACTCTTCGCCAGATATATAAAGCACATTCCCTTTTCCCTTTGCTATATTTAATGCAATTTGAAGTAAAAGAGTTGACTTTCCTATTCCTGGTTCTCCAGATAAAAGAATTATGGAACCTCTTACTATTCCTCCTCCAAGAAGTTCATCAAAACCAACAAAACCTGTTCTTATTCTCTCTTCCTTTGAACTCTCTATAATAACAGGATTTTTCTTTTTGGTTTTTAGTGATTTTTCATTTTCCACTTCTTCAAAGGAGTTCCACGAGCCACAATTTGGACATCTTCCCAATTTCATTATTGTTTCGTATCCACAGACTTTACATCTGTACTTAGTTTCTTTCTTCATATAACACCTTTTAAGTGCTCTTTAAGGAGTCTTGCCCTTAATGTATCTAATGTTTCTCCGGTTATATCTCCAAACTCTATTTTTTCATACTCCGGGTTTATCCTTATAAACAATTCATCGACTTTCTTAAGTGGTATATTTAATACATTCATTACTGCACCAAGTCTGATCCATGAAAGAAACTCGAGAGCCTCATTGAAAGTTATCCTCAATGAGTATTTTATTATACCCTTTGCCCTTTCAATCTCATTTAGAATATCCACACTGGATTTTTGAAAAGCCTCTCCCCTTTCTTTTCTCTCCATGTTGCCTATCTCTCTGGCGATGCTTTCAATGGTTTTGACTATATTTTCCTCACTTCTTCCAAGAGTATTAACATTAGATATATTAAATATATTGTCAAATATAGGTTCAACATTTAAGGAAAACTTTGGTGCACTTTTAGTTATATTCTCTATCTTTCCCCTTAATTTTAAAACAGGAAGATGCATAAAGACAAAGGCCTTTAATCCCGTTCCAACATTTTTTAAAGATGCAGTAAGATAACCTATGTCCTTCATATAGGCTATGTCAAGGAAGTTCTCAAGTTCATCGCATATTCTCATACCTTTATCCAGTATTTTATTAAGAGAGAGTCCACCCTGCATCAGTTTTATTGTTATATGATCCTCTCCATTTATCATAATAATCAAATTCCCATCTTTAGAAAGCAGGATATATTTTGAATAGGGATTATCTATAAACTCTTTTGATATTATGTGCATTTCAGCAAGAACCCTTCTTTCAATATCACTTATCTCAATTAGATTAATCCCAAAAAGATCCAAGTCTCTTAGAAACTCTGATTTTAGGAAAGCATCCTTTATCAACTGAATAATTTTTTCTTTCTCTTCCTTTGAAGCCCTTTTTGGGAATGGAATTTTTGCAATGTTTCTTGAAATTTTAATTCCACTTGCCAACGTTATGTCTCTTTCCTCTTCTCCCTCCCTTATCCAGAGGGGAAGTTTATCTATTAGATTTTTTAGCATTATCCATGAGTTCTTTAATTTTATCTCTTATTCTGGCGGCATCCTCGTATCTCTCCTCCTCCACTGCCACCTCAAGCTCTCTCTTTAACCTTTTAATTTCCTTTTCAACAGGGGATAACGCCACATACTTCTCTCCCTTTTTCTTTCCGACATGTTTTATGCTTCCATGTATGTTTAGTAGGTATGGCTTTATCTCTTCCTTGAAAGTTGTGTAGCATTCAGAACATCCAAGAAGGCCACTCTCCTTAAACTCCTCAAGGGTCAATCCACATACCGGACATCTCTCTTTTTTCTCAACAGAGCTTGTTTTAACCACACCACCCTGAACCATCACTTCAAAGAGTTTCTTTACCATATTTTCATCTACAGGTATATCCATCTCCCTAAGCATTCCAACTACACCAAGTTCCCTTGCACACTCTTCACATATGTGGAGTTCTTTCTTTACTCCCCCGATGTACTCAGTTATGTGAATTACAGCCTCTCTTTTTTTGCAAACCTGACAAAGCATATCATAACCTCCAGATAAATTCTATCACAGATTCCTTTTAATTCTTTCTTTCACAGTTTCCCTTCCAAGAAGCTCTATTAATGTGAATAAAGGAGGCGAGGCAAATCTTCCAGTGAGAAGATAACGGAGAGGTTGAGCAACAACTTTTAATTTTATTCCCATCTCCGCAAGCATTTCTCTTATTTTCTTTTCTATCCTGTTTGCTTCAAAAGGTTCAATTGTATCGATTGAGCTTAGAAATTTCTTTAGGAATGATGAAACCCTTTCATCTTCAATTATTTCTTTTATTTTGCTATCTTCATAGACTGGTTCATTTATAAAATAGTCTACAAGATAAGGTATATCACTTAGCACCTTTATGTTTCCCTGTATCTCCTTTAAAACTCTCTTTACAAATCCCGCTCCCTTTTCCATAAATCTATCTGGAATAAATTCCTTTCCTCTATTCATTAATTCTTCTATGGAGAGGTATCTTATGTAATACCCATTGATCCACCTTAGCTTTTCATAGTCAAACACGCTGGGTGTTCTTGATACTTTATCAATGGAAAACTCATCAATCATTTCTGAAAGGGAGAATATTTCCTTGTCCCCCTTCAGTGAGAAACCAAGAAGAAATATGTAGTTTATAATGGCTTCTGGCAGGAAACCCTCCTTTTTAAACTCCTCAACAGATACAGAGCCATGCCTTTTTGATAATTTTTCCCTATCCTTTCCAAGTATTAAAGGAAGATGACCAAACTTAGGTGGCTTGATATCCAGTGCTTCATATATCAGTATCTGCTTATGTGTGTTTGAAAGGTGATCCTCACCCCTTACCACATGTGTAATTCCCATTTCAAAATCATCAACAACGCACGAGAAATTATAGACAGGTATTCCATCAGATCTAACTATTATGAAATCATCAAGAACAGAGTTCATAAAATGCATATCTCCCTTTATTAAATCCTCAAATCTTACACCACCCTCTGGAACTTTGAATCTCCATACATACTTGTCCCCTTTTCTTATTCTTTCTTCCCTCTCTTCTTTTGATAGATTCCTACATTTACCAGAATATTTGTATGGTATTCCTTTTTTCTTTGCCTCTTCTCTTTCCCTCTCTATCTCCTCTTTTGTGCAAAAGCAGGGATACACCATGTCTTTATCTATCAATTTTTGAAGATACTTATTATAAATGTCAAACCTTTCACTTTGAAAGAATGGACCTTCATCCCACTCTATACCAAGCCATTTCAAACCATCTAAAATTGCATCTACAGCTTCCTTTGTTGATCTTTTTACATCTGTGTCTTCAATCCTTAGTATAAATTTTCCGTTATTTTTTCTTGCAAATAGAAAGTTTATAAAGGCAGTTCTAACTCCACCTATATGAAGTAAGCCTGTTGGTGAAGGGGCAAATCTTACTCTTATTTTTTCCATAATTCACACTCCTTTCTGAAATCACAGAAATTACAGAATTTGTTCTCTCTTTTTGGAAAGTATCCTTCCTCTATCTTTTTGTAAACTTCAAGGATAATGTCCTTACTCTCCTCTATTTTTTCTTCTGGTATGTCCAGCTTTATCTTTTCCTGAGGTAAGGACAGGTAGTAAAGTGTAATGTACTTTGGTTTTTTCTTGAGTATTTCTTTAGCAGCAATCTTGTATATTGACATTTGAAGGAGATTACTTTCGTCAAGAAGTCCCAGTGATTTATATGCTAAACCATTTTTCCCGGTTTTATACTCCACAATTTCATAATCATCTCCAATCTTATCAATCCTATCAATATAACTTATCATTTCAATTCCATTTATTTTAAATACTACCCTCTGCTCTACTGCAAAGGCTTTCTGATAGTTAAATATGTTTCTAAAATAGTATCTTCTTAAGATCTCCTTTGCCCTTTCAAGCTCTCTTAATTCTTCTTTTTTAGATGAGTATCCTTCACTTATCCAGTTTTTTATAAGAGATTCTATTAGAGATTCAAGAGGCGGATATGGTGGAAGTTTATGAAATTCTGAAAGCGCAATGTGAATGCTTTTACCAAAAGAAAAATAAGGTTTTGGTTTTGTTGGAAGTTTTTTGATGTATTGAAAGTAAAATTTTAGTGGACACTCAAGGTATGTCCATATCTTGGAGAAGCTAAGTCTCATCTTCAAGGAACCTCTTTAAGGCTTTATCAACCTGTTTTTTTGTTTCTTCCCAATCTCCAGAGTTGTCTATTACCACATCTGCCCTTTTTATCTTTTCTTCTATGGGCATCTGTGCATTGATTCTGTTTAAAGCCTCCTCTTTTGTAAAGTTCTCTCTTTTCATCAGTCTTTCAAGCTGAACTTCAGGCTTTGCATAAACTACCCAGACTTCGTGAACAAACTTGTCCCACATTGCCTCAATCAGGATTGCGGCATCAAGCACTCCATACTTTACTTTCTTTCTCTTAAGTTCCCTTATCTTGGTTTTTACAAGCTTTGTAAGGGGAGGAAGTGTAATTCTGTTTAGCTTTTCGAGATTTTCCTTTGAGGAAAACACTATGTTTCCGAGTTTTTTTCTGTCAATTATAAAATCGTCTTTAAGTATTTCCTTACCAAATGTTCTTACGACTTTATTCTTTACCTCCTCTCTTGAGAGTATTATTTTTCCCAAGGAGTCAGCATCAATAATTTTAAAACCATGTTCTTTTAAATAAGCACTTATCTTTGATTTACCACACGCAATATTCCCTGTAAGTCCTATTAATCTCATGTTTTACACTCCAGCCAGTTTTTTCCAATTCCAGTATCTACAATAACTGGAACATCAAGACTTAAAGTGTTTTCCATTTCTCTTTTAACTATCTCCTTCACCTCGTCAACCTCTTCCTCTTTGATCTCAACAAGCAGTTCATCGTGTATCTGTAAAACTATTCTTGATTTTTTACCCCTTAGCTTTCTCCACACATTGACCATTGCTATCTTTATGATATCTGCACCAGAACCCTGTATTGGTGAATTTGTAGCTATTCTCTCTCCAAGCTTTCTTGTATTGTGATTTTTTGAGTT
>CAZNRO010000008.1:15440-22739 GCA_964575745.1 uncultured Caldisericota bacterium
TCATCCTTAGAGAAATGGGCAAGTATTCTTAATTCAATCTGGGAGTAATCAAAAGATCCAAGAACAAAACCATCTTCGGCTATAAAAGATTCTCTGACTTTCTTTCCAATCTCACTTCTTACCGGTATATTTTGAAGGTTTGGTTCTCTGGAGGCAAGCCTTCCTGTGGCTGTTCCAGTTTGAATAAATTTTGTGTGAATCCTATCGTTCTCATCAACAAGTTTTGGAAGAACCTCAAAGTATGTTGTGAGTAGTTTATTTATTTCCCTGAATTCAAGAATTTTATTTACCACTGGATGAAGTTCCTTTAGTTTGAGCAGTGTTTCCTGATCAGTTGAGTAGCCACTCTTTGTCTTTTTAATTTTTGGAAGTCCCAGCTTCTCAAAGAGAAGATAACCCACCTGCTTTGGAGAGGCAGGATTTATTGAAAAACCAGATATATCTGAAATCTCTTTAACTATCTCTATAACCCTTTTCCTAAGTTCGTTTCTTATCTCAATGAGTTTCTTTCTATCAACCTTAATTCCAACAATTTCCATTTCTGAAAGAACATGAGAAAGGGGGAGTTCCACTTCATAAAGAATCTTGTCAAGGTTTTCTTCCTCTATTTTCTTCT
This sequence comes from uncultured Caldisericota bacterium, assembly GCA_964575745.1. Taxonomy (GTDB): domain Bacteria; phylum Caldisericota; class Caldisericia; order B22-G15; family B22-G15; genus B22-G15. Next base: position 16,057 of record CAZNRO010000008.1, read on the forward strand.
TAAGTATTCTTCCAAGGGATAGTATCTTCGGAAGTAACTCCTCTTCTTTTTCAAAGCTTAAACCTTCTCCCAGATATAACGGAAATAGTGATGATAGGGAATAGGATTTCCTTGAAGGGTTTAATAGATACGCTGCAATTTCTGTATCAAAGACATTTCTCTTTTCGTTAAATGGAAAAAGGTATGAAAGCTCCTCTTTAAATCCATGAGTGTATGAGACTTTTGAGTTTACTATTCTATCAAAATCCTCCTTTGAACCTTTGAAAATTCCAGAATCACTATAAAAATAGACTGTGCCTCTTTTCACAATAAAAGATATTTCTTTATGTGATACAATTTTTTTCTCCTCGACCTCTTTTAAGAGGATTTCCTCTTTTTTTGGAGTAAACTTTTCAAGCAATGTATCAAACTCAAGCTCGGAGAATAACCTAAGAAGCCTTTTTCTATCTATCTCTCTTTTTCTTAAACCTTCAATATTTAGGTTCACAGGAACATCAGTTTTGATGGTTGCTATTTCTTTAGCAGTAAGGATTTGCTTGCTGTACTCTTTTATCAAATCTCCAATTTTACCCTTTGGTGGATTTTCAATGAGTTTCTCTAAGGAACCATATTTTTTCAGTAGGGTTATAGCTGTCTTCTCACCAATTCCTGGAACACCCGGAATGTTATCTGATTTGTCTCCTGTAAGAGCTTTAATTTCAGAAAGCCTTAAAGGTTCTATACCATATTTTTTTATAAAATCCTCTCTTGTAACTTTCTCTATTTGACTTATCCCCTTTTTTGTAAGGAGTACCTCAGAGTTGTCTGTAAGTAGCTGAAGTAAATCTCTATCTCCTGTTAAAATAACTGTGTAAAGGTTTTCTTTATCAGCCATCTTCTTTATGGTTCCAATTATGTCATCTCCTTCAAAGCCCGGAATCTCAATAACAGATATTCCAAAGGCATCAAGAACTTCCTTCATTCTCTCCTTCTGAATTGATATATCCTCTGGTGGTTTTGGTCTCTGTGCTTTGTACTCCGGGAGTTTCTCAAGCCTAAAAACGGGTTTTCCCTTATCAAAACTTACCCCGATGTAATCAATACTGTTATTTTCCAGTATATTTAATAGTATTCTGACAAATCCATAAACTGCACCTGTTGGCTCTCCCTTTGTTGTCATTAAGGGTGGTAATGCAAAATATGTTCTGAATAAAAGTGAACTTCCATCAATAAGATATATCCTCTTCATTTGATTCATTATATTAGTTTTATCTGGTTCAGTCAATTAAGAAGGGTATTAAATTGTCTTGTTTGATTTTTTCTCCCTTATAAATTTTATGGTGTTTTCAAAAATCCTTTTCTTTTCTCTGTACCCCTCTATTCCAAGATCTATAATTTTCTCTACAAGCTCTTTGAATGAGATTCCCTTTTTCTCTGCTATAGCAGGAAACATACTCACCTTTGTAAAACCCGGAATTGTGTTGACCTCATTTACAAAGATTTCTTCTCCTCTTGTGAACATATCCACCCTTGCAAATCCTTTACAACCTACTGCTTTATACACCTTAACAGCCATTTTTTCTGCTTTTTTATATGTTTTTTCACTAAGTCTTGCAGGTATAAAGAACTCAGTCAAACCCTCCGTGTACTTTGCTGTGTAATCGTAGAATTTTCTCTTTGGTAAGATCTCGGCAATTCCAAGGGATATGGGGTTTTTATTACCTATAATTGCACATTCAATCTCTTTTCCTTCTTTATAATTATCTGTTACATATTCCTCAACAATCACTCTCTCACTGTATTTAAATGCCTCTTCTATGAACTTTCCAATTTCCTCTTTATTCTCAACTATGCTTACTCCAACGCTTGATCCAAGTCTTGATGGTTTAACTACACATGGATAACCTATTTCCTTCTCTATTCTTTTTACATCAACCTCGTTTTTATAAAAAGAGATGAACTTCGGAGTTTTTATTCCAAGTCCTTTAAGTATAAATTTTGTTTTCTCCTTGTCCATGGCAACGGAGGATGCATAAAAATCTGAGCCTGTATAAGGAACATCGTATATCTCTAAAAGTCCCTGAATACTTCCGTCCTCACCGTTCGGTCCGTGAAGGGCAATAAATACAATATCAAAACCATAACCTAATATTTCATCTATTCCCCCTTTCCTATCATCAAGGAACCACTCTCCCTTCTCATTTATGTATATTCTATGCTTATCAAATTTATCCTCTGAGAGGGAGGAAAAAATTGCCTTTCCTGATTCTATTGAAACGAGGTGCTCTGGAGATTTTCCTCCATAGAGCACCCCAACCTTTATTCTTTTCATTTAAAACTCAGTCTTTCCTGTAAAGTTAAACTCCTTTACTCTAATACAGGGAATAACAGAAACATGTATCATTCCCTTCTGTTTCTTCCTATTTTTTGAAATCTCAACTACTCCATTTAACATCTCAATCATGTTCTGGGTAAATCTCATGTTCTTTACAGGATAGGATATCTTTCCATTCTCAATCATGAATGTTCCATCTCTCGTCATTCCAGTGATTATAACTCTCTTTGGATCCAGTGGATTGGTGTAGTGGAATCTGGATATAAGAATACCTTTCTTTACATTCTTTATCATGTCAGATAGACTGCTCGTTCCCTCCTTCATAAAAATGTTTAATGGAAGTGGACCAAAAGAGGATGGCTGTGGAAGAGCGTGTCCTGTGGATTTAGTGTGATACTTAAATGCATGGTAGGAGTCATAGACTATTCCCTTTGCCACACCATTTTCAATGAGCATCACCTTTTTCTTTGGAACTCCCTCAAAGTCAAAAGGAATAGGTGCTCCTTCAGGGTTGAGTCCATCATCCCATATGGTAATGTTTTCTCCCATTATCTTTTCACCAATTTTCCCACTAAGGAAACTGGTTCCCTGATGGAATTGTTTTGCTCCAAATCCAAGATATGAAAGGAAGGATATTACATCTTCAACAGCATACTCTGTTAAGATAACTTCATACTTCCCCGGTTCAATATCCTTTGGATTTTTTGCCATAAGAGCTCTCTCTATGGCTTCATCGGCAAGGGAGTTTTCGTCAAGTTCAGAAAATTTCATTGAGAATCTATCAGCATAACCAGATGAATTCTCCCCCATAATAACTGTTGTAAAGAAGAAGGAGGTGTAGGGTTGGTATTTTTCAATACCTCTTGAGTTTACCACAGCATACTCATCTATATCAAAGGAAAATGCACCTGATGCAATAAGGTTTTTTCTCTCAGCTCTTTTTATTACATTGACAACCTTCTCTGCCATATCTTCTGGCTTAACATTCAAGTTTTCTTCAAAGAATGTCTTTATCTCTTTTCCCTCCTCTGGTTCAGGTAGTTTCACAAAATCTGGGTCCTCTTTTGTAACTTTAGCAATTTTTTCTGCATCAAGAATTGCCTTCTCTATCCCCTCTTTTGAGAGATCGTTTGTTTGAGAAAAGCCAACCTTCTTTCCAATAACAACCCTTACTCTTATTTCTGAGTTACTCTCCTTAACATTCTGATGAATAGTGGAGTTTGCGTATCTTGTAAGACTTGACTCTTTTCCAAGAAACAGAAGTTCTACCTCGTCTGCGCTGCTTATTGATAGACCTTCCTTCAATGAGTTTATAACTTCTTCTCTACCTCTCATTTCATCACCCCTACTCTTACATTTCTAAATCTTGCTGGGGATGTTCCATGAGAAACATGCATGGATTGAACTGGTTCACCTTTTCCGCAGTTGGGAACACCCCACACATTCCAGTAATCCCTGTTTGCTATTCCATCACAATTTCTCCAGAATTCATAAGTTATGCCTGTGTATGTTGGATTTTTAATCATATCTCCAAGCTCTCCATTCTTTATTTCCCATCCGATTTCAGTTCCAAACTGGAAGTTCAATCTCTTATCATCTATGGACCAGCTCTTGTTTGTTTCAACATATATACCCCTATCAACTCCCTTTATTAGCTCTTCAAGGCTCATATCACCTGGTTCAAGGTTTATGGATGTCATTCTTATAATTGGAATTCTGTTCCAGCTTTCTGCTCTCATGGCTCCCATTGGTTTTAATCCAACCTTATGGGCAGTCTCTCTTGAAGTGAGATAACCCACAAACAATCCGTCTTTAACAAGATACACTCCCTGTCCTTTAACACCTTCGTCATCGTATGCAAAACCACCTAAGGCTTCAGGAATTGTTGCATCTGCTGTTATATTTACAATTTTTGATCCATACTGAAAGTTTCCAAGCTTATCAGGTGTAAGAAAAGATGTTCCAGCGTAGGAGGCTTCCATTCCAAGAACTCTATCAAGTTCTACTGGATGCCCTAAGGATTCATGTACCTGAAGAGCCATCTGGGAACCCCCAATAACAATGTCCATAACTCCAGATGGACAAGGTTTTGCCGAGAGCAGAGCAACAGATTCTTTGGCAACTCTCTCTGCATTTTCAATTAATTTAATATCCTCTATAAACTCCCATCCAGCTCTTTTGAAATCTCCTCCAAAGGAATTTGGATAGCTTCTTCTTTGTACTTCTCCATCACTGCTTATAGCAAACGAGACTATTCCTGCACCTGATTCAATTCTATCCTGAACAATAAATGCTCCTTCTGTGGATGCGTATGTTTTTCTTTCCTTCATAAAGTACATTGAGCCTCTTCTAATTTTAACCCCATTTACTCCTGCCATTATTTTATCAGCTTCAAGAAGCACAGATAATTTTTTATCAAGTGGAATCTCAAATGGATCTATCTTTGCATTGTGAGGCACCTCATCCTGATATACTTCCACAGGAGAGAGAACTACGTCCTCTTTCTTTGCAAGGGATGAAGCTTTTGCAATGCTTATTGCCTCTGAAAGAACTTTTTCCATTTCATGTTTATCAACCTTAGAAGAAGAGGAGAATCCCCAGCTTCCATTCATTAAAACCCTTATACCGAATCCCACGCTCCTGTATCTTCCAATTTCAGACACTCCCCCGTTCTCTGTCTCGATAGACTCCACCTCATTTTCTATGATTCTTATGTCGGCAAATTGAACCCCCCTTCTTTTTGCCTCCTCCATCACCCACAAACTTAAGTTTTTCATCTCACCTCCTAAATTGTTATACTTAACAATCTTTTAATCCTCTCTTCAACAGGAGGGTGTGTTGCAAAATACCTCTTCCCAGGGAATGGACTGGAAATGAATAAATGTGCTGTTGCCTCAGATGCTTTTTTCATTGGTTTCTGGTAGGATGCTATCTTTTTTAAAGCAGATGCAAGTCCATACGGATCCCTTACAATGTAGGCACCTGTTGCATCTGCAAGAAACTCTCTCTGTCTTGAAATTGCTGCTCTTATGAGAGCTACAAGGATTGGAGATAGTATCGCAAGAATGATGCCTATAAGCAGTACAATACTTCCTGCTCCTTTGTCTCTTTCCCTTCTTCTTCCTCCGCCAAGCCACATTCCCCTTAATATTAAATCCCTCAGTATTATGATTAACCCTGCCACTATTCCCACAACTGTCATGAGTAGTATATCGTAGTTCCTTATGTGAGACATCTCATGGGCAATCACTCCTTGAAGTTCCTCTCTGTTCATCATGGATAAAAGTCCTGTGGTTACACATATTGATGCATTTTCAGGATTTCTTCCTGTAGCAAATGCATTTGGTTGGGGTTCCTCCATTATATAAACTTTTGGTTTTGGGATACCTGCGGCAATGGCAACTTCTTCAACAACATTATGCAATACATAGAATCTCTCAGGATTTGCAGGCACTGCACCTACAGAGAGAAGGGCAATTTTATCAGAGTTGTTGTAAACCACTATGTTATAGATGATGATAAATATTCCAAGAAGTACAAAACCTGTAAGTCCCCATTCAAAGAAGTACACAAGGAAGTATCCAACAGCAAAGAGAATTAATGAGAAGATAATAAGAAAAATGTATGTTCTTCTTATATTCTCACTTCTTAACTCGTAGAGCGTTTTTTTCATTCTTTAGAACTCTACTCTTACAGCCCCTCTCTCCTCCTCAGGAACAGGATAGTATTCTTCTGGAGTAAGACCCATTATCTTTGCAACAAATGCTGCTGGAATTTTCTGCTGTGCCATGTTGAATCTCATCACAATATCGTTGTAGAACTGTCTTGAAAAGGCTATCTTGTTCTCTGTATTTGTCAATTCTTCCTGAAGTTTTAAGAAACTTTCATTGGCCTTTAATTCTGGATAGTTCTCAGCCACTGCAAATAGTGTTTTAAGTGTTTGTGTTAACTGGTTGTTTACCTCACCGACATCCTTTATGGATTTCGCACTCATAGCCCTTGATCTCAATTCTGTGACTTTTTCAAAGAGTTCTCTCTCATGCTTTGCATATCCCTTCACAGTTTCAACAAGGTTTGGAATTAAATCGTATCTTCTCTTTAACTGAACATCAATCTGTGCCCATGCATTTTTTACCCTATTTCTCAAGGTGATGAACATATTGTATGTTCCAATAAACCAGAGAGCTATAATTATGATCGCTCCCAGGATAATCCATCCAACCATTCTAACCTCCTTAGTTATTTTCTTTTTTTAATTATAACCTTTTTCTTTAAAAGAGTATATGAGATAAAGAAAAAGATGATAAACATTGTGAGGGACACAGCAAAGACTATCACGCCGTCCCTTACACTTGTTATGTTCTCCACT
>CAZNRO010000008.1:22839-28194 GCA_964575745.1 uncultured Caldisericota bacterium
CTGAACTTGAATAAGTAAAAAAGATATGGTTTTAAGAAGTAGAAGAGGAAAATGTAAACAAATAAAAGTATCAGTCCGTAGTAGAAGTATTTTAAAAAATTCTTTTTCGTAAACCCGACCTCTTCCCATTTTAAGTTAAGAATACTTACTGCAAGAACTACGAGCAGAGAACCAACGAGTTTTGAGAATATTAAACTTCCCGGTTTGTCTGGAGAGTTGTAATAGAAGAAATCAAGCCACCTTGCAACGAAGGCAATAAAAATAAAACTAATTGCAACAGATACCTCTTTTAAAGTTTTCTTTGCAGAGTGTCCCATGATTTATAAACAAGATATAAAGAAAGTATAACAGATGCCAATGAGAATATAATAAAAAAGAGTGGTGAAGAGTTTAGCTTTCCATCTAAAGTATATCCAAGATACATTCCTAAGGGTATAATGGTGAGAAATATTAGAGAGATTCCAATGACTACAGATAGACTAACCCTTCTCCCCATACGCTTCGCTTTCTTCTATTGTCTTTCTTATCCTGTTTGCTGTATTTTCTGGAATGTTTATCTCATACACATGCTCTCTTAAACTCTTTACAATATCCTCAGAAGTTGCCATTGTGGTTATTGGACAAAATGCATATTCATACAAAGGATAAAGGAATTTTGAAGGAATGTCTCTCTTTAGTCTGTTTATAAGGTTTACCTCATGTCCTACAATGAACTCCTTTTTATCTGAAGAGAGCACATATTTTATTAAGTCTTCTCTCCCTATAACTCTATCAGCTTTCTCTATCACATCCACTGGAGTGTGTGGAGTAACCACAACCTCTGCTCCTTTAAATTTACTCTTCTTCTCGTCCACCATAAAGGGTAAAAATATGGAGTCAGGGATACAGAATGCACAGAAACTCTTTATCTCTTTCTCAGGGAAATTCTTTTGTACATACTGAGCCACATTTTTATCAGGGAACAGATAAATGGTTTTTGCTTCTATGTTTCTTACAACATCTAAAATCTTTGTGTCAGGAACGATAAAATCCGAAAGAGACATTATTTCTATTCCAGATTGAAGTAACGATACCACAACATTCCCTTCGTCTTTAATGCTTTTTACCCAATCGTAAGGAATAGCTTTCGTCATTGGACAGACCATCTCAATTCTTGGAATAAGGATACTCTTTTTAGGGTTAAATACCTTTACAATGTTTGCAAAATAACTTGGACCCACAACGAGAACAGTGGAAAAATCCTTTGTCTCTACAAATCTTGCAAGTTGAAGTGGATCTCCGCTGAAATCAGAAATTTTTAATACTTCGTGAGAGGAATTTGTGGATGATACGATTAAAATCTTTCTTGACTTTTTAAGACTCTGAATTTCATCAATTTTTTCCATAACAATTCACACTCCCATTATACCATTAATGCTTTAAAGTTAGATTTATCAATATAAGGAACATCAATTATTTTTATAATACTCCTTTTTGTAAAAATTTTAATCTCTTCATCGGTATTTGCATCGCTGTAAGAAAGAGTTATCTTTGCTGAAAGGAAGACATCTTCCTCTTTTCTCTCCTTTAAAAGAGATATTGGTCCCTTTACATTTTTTGGCGAGAAAAGATACTCGTCCTCTTCAGCATATGTATATATAATTTCATTCTCCTCCTTGTTCCTTCCAACAATAAGTTTACTTCCACCTGGTAATCTAAAGTGCCTTCCATATTTTAAAAGATGAACATCTCTTAAAACTATATTCTTGTGTTTCATTTCCTCTCTTAATCTGTTTGAAAACTCTGGTATTGTAAGCTTGCATCCACCAGCAGGAGAAAGATAATCCTTTAGTTTGAATTTTTCTTTAAGTTCAAGTTGAATCTTTCTTCCCCTTCCTGAAATTGAAAGGAATTTTTCTCTATCGAGTATTCCCTTCTTTTCAGGAATTGTTGGTGGAAGGATTTTTCCAGAGAGAGGTCTTACTATGAGACCTTCAAGTCCTGTCTCTTTCTCTATTAATTTAAAAACTTCTCTTCTTTGAGACATTGGTCTTTCATTGACCACCTCTCCTGTTATGAGAAATGATGCATGGACCTTTTCCATAAATCTCTTTGCCTTCTTCAACATAAAAATTCTACAATCAATACAGGGATTCATGTTTTTCCCATAACCAAACTTTGGTTTTTTAATTACCTCAAGATACTCTTCGCCAAATGGTTCAATCTCTATTGGGTTGCCAAATTCTCTTGAAACCCTTTTTGATATTAACTCCTCTCCAGGTTTTCCATAATCACCAAAGGGAGAGACAAGCATGAAAGAAATGAGTTCAACATCCTGTTCCATCATAAGTCTCAAAGCAAGAATACTGTCAAGTCCTCCAGAGAGAAGAACAACACCCTTTTTATTCATAACTCCATTTTACCATTAAAATTATTATGCAACTCCTGGTGCCGGGCACCTGGCATTGCAAGTTGATAAAACTCTTTCCTATAGGCAATTTTTAAGATAGGGGTTAAATCTTGATGGGATTATGGCGGAGAGAGCGGGATTCGAACCCGCGAGGCGGGGTTTAGCCCGCCTACCCGCTTTCCAGGCGGGTGCCTTCGGCCACTCAGCCATCTCTCCGCTATCAATGAGTATATCTTATAGAAATGCTTATGTCAAGCGTTATAATCGTTGAGCAGTTTCCTCTATAACCTTCTTTTTCCACTCACCCCTTGCAAAGAGAATCAGTGCAAAAATTGCTGTAAATAGGTTGCTTAAGGACATTGCTATCCACACACCTGACGATCCCATTCCAATAACAAATCCGAAGATATAGCTTAGAGGGACTCTGAGAGCCCATAGTCTCACCATGGATATAATCATTGGAGGAACATTATGTCCCGATGCGTTAAAGGCAGAAATTATCCCTCTTATTATTCCAAATAGAGATAAAGCTGGTGCAAATAAGAGGAGAAATCTTGCCCCTTCTTCAATTATAGAGAGTTCATTTGGTATGAATAGAGACATAAGTTGTCTTCTAAAAATGATTATGAATAGACTTTCAACAATGAGAACTAAAAACAAAAGAAGAATTCCTCTTTTTGCCGCATAGTCTGCTCTATCAACCCTATTTGCTCCAAGGGATTGACCAATTATTGTTGTTAATCCCTGACCAAGTCCATCCTCTGCTATGTATGATAAACTAAATATTCTATCTCCAATACCATACGCTGCCACTGCAACCTTTGCATTGGGAAGTCTACCAATTATTCCCATTAACACTACAAATCCAAATGCCTCAAAGGAATTGCCTATGGATGCAGGGAGACCGATTTTAAATATCTTCTTGAGCCAATCTATGTGGGGCTTAAGATAACTCAATTTTACTTTTATACCCTTTTTACCGCCCACAAGGATATAGAGAGATATCAAACTGGCTACAAATCTTGAAAAGACTGTAGCAACTGCTGCTCCCACTATTCCCATTTTTGGAAATGGACCTATACCAAAGATAAGTATGGGGTCTAAAATTATGTTGAGAAGATTGGAGAGTCCAATTACATACATTGGAGTTACAGTATCTCCATAAGCAGAAAGAATTGCTCTGAATATGAATGAAATAAACATAAAAGGGAATCCCATAAAAATGACCCTAAGGTATGTTATTGCCACATCTGATAGCTCATGAACTGGAGTTATTATTGGCATGAATATTGGAACAAGAATACTTCCAATAATACCAAGAATTAAACCTGATATAAAACCGATTGAAAGAACCTGAGATGCTGAGAAACTTGCCTTATCCTCTTTCTGTGCACCTGTGTATTGGGAAACAAGAGCAATTCCTGCCATGGCAAAGCCTGCAGCAAAAGAAATGAGAAACCATATTATGGGAAATGCAAGTTGAAGCCCAGCAACAGCATTACCGCTTTCCCCTTGTGGCAGATGACCAAGCCAGAAGGTGTCTGCAAGGTTATATACAGTCTCGAATATACCGGCAATCATGACTGGTCCACCAAGTTTAAACATTACAGAAAGTAGAGAGCCGTTGAGTATTTCGTTGAGAGATACCTTGTTCCTCTTCATCAAATAAACCTCCTTCTTATTTGATCTGAAGACACCAAAAAGGATTATAACACAGAGAGTATCAATTCTAAAATCAAAATTGCAGATTTCTTGTCAAGAGGCTTGTTTCTATTACCACACTTTGGAGAATATATGCAGGATGGACATCCATCTTTACACGGACACTTAGAAACGACCTCGTATCCGTACTTTAGTAAAGAAGAGAAGTTTTCATATCCCTTTTTTGAAAAACCAATTCCACCCGGATAACCATCGTATATAAATATTGTTGGTTTCATTGTATCTGGATGAACAGGATGTGAAAGACCTCCTATATCTTTTCTATCTGATATAGCTATAAGAGGAAAAACTCCTATTAATAAATGTTCAAGTGCATGAATACCCCCATGAAAATCAAGTCCCTTCTTTGTATTTTCTTCCTTTATCTTCTCAGGAATAATAAACCAGAGACTTTGAGTTTCAAACACTCTTTCAGGAAGACTGAGTGGTACTTCTCCCAAAAGATTATTTGTAAAGTGTTGTCTTTTCTGATAACCAATTATTCTTGATGTGACTTCTACCTCTCCAAAGAAAATTTTTATGCCGTGTTCTGTTTTTTCTTCGTAAAGATTTTTTATATTTACACTGCTTATTTCAAGAGATTGTGTATAATAGGGAACTTCCATAGGTTTTAATGTTATCTCTCTTGTGTTTAAATCAATGTTGCTTACGATGAAGGACTCACCTTCATGATAATAGACTGCACCTGGATGAGCTTCTAAGAATGCTCTCCAGGAATCGAGAATTTCTAAAAGATTCCCATCCTCTGTAATCAAACTAAACTCGTCTTCATCAAAATTTCTTAGTGATACAAATCTGTGGGGCATAGACTCTACAGGTATAAATCTTCCCCTTATCTCTTTCAATCTCTTATCCTCTTTCAATTTATTCACAACTTCATCTAATCTTGGTCCAAATATATTTCTATCTCTTTCTGTTATTGGAATTTCAAAGGAGGCACACAGTATGTGTTTCTTTAGGATTGTTTCGTTTTCATCGTCTATAACAAGTCTTTCCACAGGTTTTTCAAGTATATCCTCTGGATGTTTAATTACGTACTCATTTAAAGGATCCTTTTCTGCGACAAGTATTGTATAGCCAGGTTTTCTTCTTCCAGCCCTTCCACTCTCCTGAAGAAAAGAAGAGATAGTTCCTGGGTAACCAGATATAACTGCCACATCAAGGTCTCCTATGTCTATCCCAAGCTCCAGGGCATTTGTGGATACAACAAGAAGAATTTCTCCTGTGGAGAGTTTTCTTTCTAT